>DATNQL010000681.1:0-9835 GCA_036704025.1 Stenomitos sp. | reverse complement strand
GTCGAAAATTTCATCTTATGCGCCATAGGGGTAGGAAATTTTCATCTATTGGGTCAAAATTTTTCATCTTATATGCAAATCAGAGGGCTGAAAGTGCCATCAGTCCGTGGGAAAAATTTCAACTTATGTGCAAACCGACAGTGTCGGTTTGCACATAAGTTGAAAATCGTTACGCATAACGTGAAAATTTGGCACATAAGATGAAATTTATTTGCACATAAGCTGAAAAGGCTCCCACAACCGCTAGTCTTTTGGGATTAACCTCAAATAACGGCAAGGAGGCTTAGTTTTAGTAACGGAAAAATTTTGGTCGTTAAGGCTGAAAACCCGGCTGGCGTAGCTCTCGGAGTTGTTGCTTCTTGCCCACATTATCTCGATTGAAGTGATATCGTCCGTAAACATTAATGTGAGCATGGCGAGTAGGCCAGATGTGTTTGAGCTCTTCATCCCCTGGAAACTGATCCTCCTTCTTCAGTTGCTGAACAACTTTTTCGATATAAACCGTGTTCCAGACAATCACTGCATTCGTTACCAGATTCAGACAACCAACCTGATTGTGGAGCTGCGGATCCGCTAAATCGCGAATGCGAGGAGAAAACTGTAAACCGAGCAAATCGAACAGAGCAAAGATTAACTCGGTTGTGAAGTAGAGTGAGGAATTTTCACCATAGCCTTGTCCAGAAGATAGTTCATGAATCCTATTACTGAGACTGCCGTTGAGAAAGCGCTGCTGCTTTTCGTTGGTTTGCCTGGGCTGCTTGTTGATTTCCCAGACGAGTATAAGCTAGCGCTCGGTTATGGTATGCATTGGCATTATTAGGATCGAGTTCGATCGCCTCTGTGTAATCTGCGATCGCCTGTTGATACTTGTCCTGATGGTAGTAAGCTAAGCCGCGATTGATGTAAGCATTGACATAAGTCGGAATGAGACTGATCGCCTTGTCGCTATCGTCGATCGCTTTTTGATAATTTTTTTGCTCATTATAGGCTGCTGCCCGATTACTGTAAGCTTTAGCGCTTTTGGGATTGAGTTTGAGCGCTCTACTATAGCTGATAATTGCTTGTTGGTAATTTCCTCGTCTGTAGTAGGTTAAGCCCTGATTGATGTGGGCATTAACTGCGGTAGGATTGAGTTCCCTTGCCCGCCTGCGATCGCTAAGGGCTTGCTCATAGCTATCCTGTCTGTTGTTAGACGAAGGGGTTGGAGATGGAACATTCTGAGGACGGGCTGGGACATTAGCAGGAGCAGATGAGCTTGGTGTATCCTGTCCATTGTTAGACGGAGGAGTTGGAGACGGAACATTCTGAGGACGGGCTGGGACATTAGCAGGAGCAGATGAGTTTGCTGTCTTCGTTGCAACTAGCTCAGAGGAGGTACTAGGAGGAATACCGTCGCAGAGAACGCGATCTCTAGGCTCAACATTAGGGTTATTCTCCAGATAGCCTTTTACCTCATCGCAGATCTGCGCTACCAGTTCCTCGTTAATGTCATTCACTCCCCCAAATTTCCACAACTTGACGCTGTTATTGTCACTAACTGCCAATAGCTTGCCGTCAGGGCTAAACGCTACGTTGTGGAAACTCAATGGCGACGGATCAAGAGGGCGGAGGTCTTTGCGTGAAATGTCCCACATCCTGAGCGTATTGTTGTTTACACTATTGTCATTTCCATTCTTTGCACTCTTGTCCTTTCCCAGGGTTGCTAGTAGCGTGCCATCAGGACTAAACACTATGCTTATGACAGTATGTTGCAGTGTTTGAATCTGGTTGAACTGATTTCCCGATGTGTCCCCCAGCCTAACTGAACCGTCCTTGCCACCAGTTGCCAGTAACTTGCCGTCAAGACTGAACGCCACGCTAGTGACACCACCTTGCTGCGTCGGGATTTCATTGGGCGGTTTGCCCGAGGCTTTCCACAGTTTGACCCCATCATTATCACCAGTTGCCACTAGCTTGTCTTTAGAACTGAACGCTACGCTACTTATACCCTCCAGCTTGGTTGGAAATTGGTCGAGTGGCATGAGCTTGTATTGCTCTTCAATTTTCCACAGCTTGAGTGTATTATGCTGACCAATAGTTGCCAGTACTTCACCGTCACTACTAAACGCCACGCTATGGAGAACACCTTGATCTGTTTTGATTTCGTCGAACGGGTTACCCGATGCGTCCTCCAGCCACACTGTGCCGTCCTTGTCCTTTCCACCAATTGCTAGTACCTTCCTGTCAGGACTGAATGCAATACTACTGACAACACCTTGCTGCGCTGAAAATTGATTGGGCTGTTGATCAGAACACCATGCCAGAGTACCGTTCTCGCCAACAGTTGCCAGTTGCTTACCGTCAGAACTGAACGCCATATTACTGACAACACCTTGCTGCGTTGGGCATAGGATCGGCTGGTTGCCCAACGTATCCCACAGTCTGACAGTGCCGTCTGCTCCAACGGTTGCCAGTTGCTTGCCGTCAAGACTAAACGATACAGCATTGATACTCCCTGTTTGCGTTCGCAATCGGCGGGGGACATCCGAGGTATCCCACAGCTTGAGAGTGCTGTCCGTTCCAACAGTTGCCAGTTTGTCGTCAGAACTCAACGCCAAGCTAGTAACAGCACCTTGCTGCGTTTCGATTGGGAAGTTCTGCCGCCAGACTACACCATTCTTTTCTATGTCCCCCAGCCACACCTTGCCGTTTTTTTCACCAATTGCCAGTTGGTTGCCGTTGCGACTGAATGCAAAGCTGCTGATATGTTGAAGCTTTTGTAATGACTGCATCATCAACTGAGGGAGCTGAGCGTTAGGATTCTGGATATCATTCAGCAAGACTCTGCCATTGGTTTTAACAGTTGCCAATATACCGCCGTGACTTAGTACTACGTTCTTAACTTCTTTTAAAGCCCCTTTTGTATCTATCTCGCGACGCAGGTTGCCCGAAGTGTCCCATTCGCGGAGCTTATTGCTTCCCAAAGCTATTAATCGTTCGCCATTTGTAGGATTGAACACTATGCTAATGATATGCCCTTGGTCAGTTTGAAATCGGCGGATCAGTTTGCCTGACGAGGCTTGCCATAGCCAAACTGTACCGTCTTCTCCACCAACTGCAAGTGTCTTGCCGTTGGGACTGAACGCTACATTATTGTTGCGGACACTCTCTACAGGCAGTTGGATTTGGTCCTTGTAACCTAACTTGTGCCGCACAATTATTGTACCGTCGCTTCCAAGGGTTGCCAGTTTACCGTTATTACTGAACGCTACGCCGTACACAATCCCTTGCTCTGTTTCGATCGTGCGTTTTGCAGTGCGGTTCTGTTTATTTTCCTTAATATCCTTAATGTCCCACAGCTTAACCGTTCCGTCTCTTCCTCCAGTTGCAACTTCGCCGTCAGGATTAAACCCTATGCTTCTAACACCATCTTGGTTTGTCAAGAATGGTGGAATGATCTGCTTGCCGGATTTTTCCCATAGTCTGAACATACCATCCGCTCCAACAGTTGCCAGTTGCTTACAGTCACGACTGAACGCCACACTATAGACAATTCCTTGCTTCGTTGGGAATTCTTGGAGCTGAAGACCCGTTTTGAAAGTGTCGTTTTCTATCTTCCAAACCTTGAGAGTACCTTTTTCTCCACCAGTTGCCAGTTGCTGGCAGTCACTACCAAACGCCATGCTATAGACACTCTCTTGCTTTTTCTCCTCGGCCAGCTTCTGGGCAGTGCCGTCACTCTTGATCTTCCACAGTTTGAGAGTGCCGTCTCTTCCTCCAGTTGCCAGTTTGTCGTCAGAAATAAAAGCCACACTATAGACTCTGTCATGTTCTGTCCGAAATTGATTGAACGATTTGTGCCTGCCCAATATGCCCGATAAGTCCCACACAATGACCGTATCACCTTTTCCAACGGCTGCTAATCGTCTGCCGTTAGGACTAAGCGCCACGTCATAGACATTTCCTAGATCAAGTTGCAAGCGGTTGCGTTCTCTTACTTGGTAAAAAGCCCTGTACAGCGTTACTCTTACTTGTGCCATCTCTGCCTCTGGCTTGAACCAGAATCCCTTAAGAAGCTTTCGCGCTCGTAAAATATCGACTATCGCTTCTAAGTCATTACTTGAGAGCAAGTTGGCTTGTGCGGATTGTAGGGAAGCACGGATTTCACCTATCTGTGCATTCCTCCGACCAATCAGAGCAATGATCGCCAATATAGTTACGATAAGTGCTATTACTCTGACACGACTCCACCTCTTGAAGTTAACTTTACCCTTTTGTACGATACTTTGCCGTACAAACTTATCTTCAATGTCGTTAAACCAGTTCTCATTAGAATCTAGTAATTCACTCAACTGAGCTAGCCGTGGCTCATTATGCCAGAGGTAATCTATCGATTTTTCCCTTCTCTGTTGAGCAGTCCGAGTTGGATATAAGCAAAGAATCAGGATTAAAGGCTTCGGCTCGGAAAGGGAAAGTAATCCTGCCCTACTGATGTTGAAATTAAGTTTGGAATCCTTCTTTTTAAACTTTATTTTGGGACGCTTTTTACGCTGCCAATATTGGAATTTATCGTATATAAAAGACTCAGTTCCCAGCAATGACCTGACAAAGTGAGGTAATTTTGCGTCGTCTTTGACTTTTCTACGATACCAATCCTCAGCAGCAGACGTTAATCGCCGTTGTAAGATTAAAGTTTCTTGCTCGTTCTTTATCCATTGCTGTAACTTGTCCCATCCTTGTATTAAGGCATCATGAGCAGGCTCCACATAAGTTTCATTTCCTTTTTTCTCCACCACAATTAGGCGGGCTTCGTCGCAAAAAAGTTTAATAACTTTGTCTACCCGCTTATTTTCTTCCGCTGATGGATAAATCAATTCCGATCGAGATACTCGTCTCCGTGCTGATTCGCCCCCCTCAATTGTTACCATCCGCAGCATTAATCGACGCATAGTTGCCTGATGAACTTTGTCCAGCTTGTTGTATTCCTCTGTAGCTCTCTTAGTTAAAGAATTTATAACTCCTCCCAAGTCGTTATAATCTTTCTCTGTTATCGTGCGTCTACTATCCTTTACGCACTTAATGTAGAGCTCGCTCAATGTAAAGGAAAGTAGTGGTAGCGCTCCTGGCATATCCCTCACTTCATCAATGAGTTTGTTCACCAGTTGCGGTGGCTCAAAGTCCAGCATATTCGCCAAAGCAGGTCCCTCGATAGCCTGCCGCAACTCTTCTGAACTCATGGCTCTTACCAGAAAGCGAGCTTTATCACTATTCCAGTAATCTTTGAGATCTGAGTCTAAAAAGCGAGGCTCAAAATCTGAACGCAAGGTCAATATGAGATTCAATTTTTTATCCTTTAGCAGGCGAGCTAGGAACTTCAAAAATAGCTCCATCTCGCTCTGTTGACATAGCGTGATTAATTCCTCAAATTGGTCAATCACCAATAAAAGCTGCTTGTTGGGATTAGCCTTTTCCCAGTTGGTTATGATATTGCTGAATAACTGGTGAATTTCAGTGATTTTTTTATCTAAATTGCTGGTTCCTTGACCAATTACTAAGATTTTTTTTTGCTTCTTACTCAGCTGTTGTCTTAGTTTTCGTATTTCGTTTTCAAGACGGCTGGAATCGGATTTATTAGAATTAATTGATGCAGAAATTTGTCGAATTGTTTCAAAAGGAAATTCACCCGGACGGATAGGGTTGAACACATGCCACTGTTGTGCGTATTTTTCCTTCATGCAGGGAATTAACCCTGCTTTCACAAGGCTTGATTTACCCGAACCAGAAGCCCCGACAACTACAGTTATTTGCTGGTTAGGACTCAAGATGCGATCGCATAACTCCTCGATCAGTTTCTCTCTACCAAAAAATAATTCCGCATTGTTTTCTTCATAAGAATTCAATCCTCGGTACGAGTTATTTTCCTTTTTAAGGGCTGGAGCGTCTTTTAATTTATTTATATCGAATTTGGGAGTTAGGAAAATATATTCACCTTTATCGTATTCACCTTTCTTATTTTTATCTGCCCAGAAAGGGAACCACCCCGGAGTTTGGTGGATATAAATATCTTGACTATCTCGAAGATAAACATAAAGTTCAAGAGCTGTGATAATACCATCTCCTCCCGGTGGGCTGATGTCTGCTTGACCACTTAATGCATCAAACAAAGCCAAGGCAAATGGTGAATGCCCGTTCTGTTCTTTCCGTTCACCAAAAGTCCCCAGCGAATCAATTGCCTTTTGGTCATGAGCTGCTGAAGTAATTACATGCCATGCTTCATGCTTAATGAAGCGCTCGTAGCGTTCTTTATAAACTTCTCGCGCAGCCACAATATCTCTAGACAAAGTTGAGCGAAACGCTCCAGCGAAGCAACAGTCAAGAATAACTAGAAGGTGACGACAATCAAGTTCTGCAATAGCATCGCGCAACCTCTGCATTGGCAGCCACAAGTTATTACTTTCTAGGGAATTTCCACTGATTTGAATATTATTTCCTGTTGCATCTTGAGGAAGAAGATAGCCAAATCCAACTAAGTCCTCTTTTTTTCCTTTCTTCGCTCCGTTTTCTTCCTCAGCTTTGTTTATTTCAAATGCATCAGGAGCATAGCCGTGACCTGCAAAGTAGAACAGCAGTCTGTCCTTTTCTCCTATGGATTCTGTTCTATCATCAGAAAGGCGAATCCTTTTTTGTTTTAAATCATCTAGTAATCTCTTTAAATTATCAAAATTAGCCTCTTGATTCAGCAATCTTTTTACAATATACCTATCATCGCCTCGGTTATCAGCCTCCAGCATTCTAGCAAGTTTTTCAGCATCAGGTACAGCTGTTTTGAGTTGGGGAACCCCATTCGTATAATTATTAATTCCGATGATGATAGCAAAACTATTGACAAATTCATGTCTAGACATCATTACACTCTTTTTAGAAGAACTTCAAAGCAAATAAAGGCAAAAGTCAAAAAATAAAAATGATTACTTTTGCCTTTTTGAGATTTACTGATGTTGTGTAATCGCCCGAAACAAAGCTTTTAATCCAACTTCGCAGTCGAAGTAAGTCAAGTGATCGCAAGCCACTTCTTGGACAAAGGGAGAAAGCCCCCATCCATCTGGAATATGCTTGATGCTATGCACGGTTACAGCAATATCATTCGGTTCATTCAAGAAAGGTAAAGCTACGACATTAGCAAATAACTTTTGATTGAGCCGTTCTATCCGTTCTAGCTGAACAGGTTTTTCCTTCTGTTCCTGCAAATCTGCCCGATTAATAAAGGTATTGCCAGCAATAATTGCGTAAGGAATACCAGGGTCTTCACTCGCTGCTAGAGACTGAAGAAAATCGGAGTTTGGTTTCATTTGGTCTAGCGCTACCTGTATGGTGTTCATGATAGTGCCGCCCAGTTTACCTAGTGCTTTCGCAGGCCAAGCTACTGGAGAGAGACCATTAATTCCAAGAGCTATAGCGAACGTTGCCCACTCTTTAACAGTTGCCCAAGGAGAGCCAGCATTCGGCGTACCCAACATAATCAGATGTTGGACAACTCGATTACCTCCTTCTTGCTCAATAAACCAACGGGATACTAGACCTCCCATAGAATGAGCAACAATGTGCAGAACTTTGCCGTGGTTAGCTCCTAAACCTACGTCTTCAAGTCGCTTTTTCAGATTCCGAGCATTCTCTTCAATTGAGGTGTGGAGGTTCTCGTAGTCAAACGTCAGGACTAGGTCGTAACGCTGACCAATTGCACATTGTTGCCCATTCACTTCTATAGGCTGTTGAATGCTTAAAACCAAACTTTTAGTATCACCAATAATTCCGTGGATGTAGAGGACAATCCTCTGTGCTTGCGCCACCCGCTGCTTAACAACAGCTACATCTGTTTCATAGGTTACTTTCTTGTCGTCTCCAATTTCAGCCACTGCTAGAAGGGGATACTTAAATTCCAGCCCTAGCTGCTCTCTCACCACTTTTTGGAAACAGATATTAATAGCTCCTTTCAGGTCGCGATGCCCCTGACTAATCGGTGCTGGCAATCGTTCTATCTCAATTTCGGTCTTGCCCTCTGGAACTCTTTTCCCTTGACCTAATGGCAGGAAAAACTCACCATCATAACCAATCGCTAAAAGGTATTCATCATCCCTTAAGGGAGCATCAACTTCTAACTTCAGCGGTGCATCAGGAGTAACAACCGTGTGGTCTTGCACGTTACTCAGTTCCAGGATACTCAACTCCGGAGCCGTGCCACGGCTGACATCAAATGGGAAGTGGATGGATTGAGTCACTTCAGGGTCTTCCCAAAAAATGGGTGGCACAATCCTATTTCCCAAATTTCGACTTGCCTGCGGTGCTGTCGTTAAACGAACGCTAGCCTGTAGGCTAGGATGCGGCTTTAAGTTGACACCCTTCTTTAATTCCTTCTGTTGAGTAGTAGAAACTGAAGTAGCCTCTAAGGGGCGGACAGTGGTGATTACAATTTGCTCAGTGTACCAATTGTCATATCTTCCTGTGCTTCCGGCCTCAATGTCACGACTTTGAACCCGATTCATCAGACGATTAAGGGTACTTTGATTCGGAGGTGGTAAATCTTTTTTTGAGGGTCGAGGGGCATCAAGTGCATCCTGAGTCATTAACCGGGCATCAAACTCGGTGGTGCTAACAATTAACTTAATGATGTCTTTGAACTCAGTAATCCCCTGCTCCCATAACTCATTTGGTACTTTGGTTGCCAATTCGTCTCCCTCTAAAGCCCAGGCTTCTTCACCTGGTTCAAGCTGCACACAGCCTGTATCAAAAAACGGAGCCTTAACAGCGAAAAGATCTGTAAGGTTAACCAAGGCAAAGAAAAGTCGCCTCTGACTACTATTAGTAAGTTTGAGTGTAAATCTAGGTCGTTCCCACTCGCCCTCCCTGTACTGGTACTCGAAACGGATCTCCTTGGATTGAGATAATTCCTCACCCTCTTGTGAGAAGAGCTTCATCTCTATGTCACCCGCTCGAATCCGACTCGTAGGAGGAGTAGAAAGTTCAGAGATTGCACTCCATCGAGCAATATGTTCTAGACGTTGAATTACCTTTTTCGCGTTCTCACTCGTGTAGCCGTCAATTTGTTCCACTAAAGGTCGGTCATCGGTTCGGCGGACAATCAAATATTGCTCGTCGCGGCACAGCAGCCGAAACTCGGCATTGGTGAGTTCCTGCTCCTTGCGAACATAGGCTGAGGGTTGGTTGTCAAGACTCGCTGACTGTAGTGCTTGGAGTGCTAAATAAATCCCCTCTTCGTCTCCCTGAAAGTAAACCTTTAAAGGTGGCAGCGGCAGGCTAGTGACAACAGCTTTAAAAGTGCGGTCTTTCGCTAGGTTTTCAACACCGCTAATACTGACCTTACTTAGCGATGGCAGTACCTGAGTCACTTTTGCTGTACCCACAGACTTTGACGGATTGTGCAGGTCTTCCGTACTGCTGTCAATCGGAAAGAGTGCTAATAATGTCGTCTCGCCATTAGAGCAACCTTTCACTCCATGCACAGCCCCCCCATCAATGATCCAGCCATAGTCCTTGTGATGGCAAACTGTGAAGTAGGGGGTACGTTCTGCAATCACTCCATCAAGGAAAAACTGGTTTTCATCCCCTGAATGAGTCGCTGTAAATTGAGGAGACTGTTCTGAAACATGGCTGCGGACTAAGGCATTGGCTTGCTTAAACAAGTCTCGATAGGTCAACTTGCCATTGTTTCGCAACGTTTCTATCAAAAAATAGGAAAAAGCTCCCCGCTGTTCGCCTTTTACGCCGTCACTCGCTAATTCGCAGTCCCGACAAGCTGATAGGAGAACATGGCGTCCTTTGGGGAGCTTCCAGCCAGTTG
>DATNQL010000680.1:0-8377 GCA_036704025.1 Stenomitos sp. | reverse complement strand
CTGGCATTGATCATCGCATTCAGGAAGTGATTAATGACGCGGTTCAATTTGCTGAAACCAGCCCAGAACCCGATCCAAGTGAGTTGTACCGCTATATCTTTGCGGAGGATAGCTGAAACCGGTTGCCGAGCCGTCTGGGGTCTGGGTTATCTTAACCTCATTCAGGACAAAGTCATATCATGTCCGGTTAAACACCCATCGTTAGGGTTGACGCGGGGACACGGGGACACGGGGACGCGGAGATGTTGTTATGAGGGGTAATGAGACGGACATGATATGAAGCGAGTCTCGCAATTCCCGTAACCAACATGAAGGAGAGCGCCGATTTCCTGCTTGAGGAACACAGCGCTCTCCTCTCTCTAAAATGTTAATTTTTTGATCTTTATAGGTTTAGGGTCTTTATATTGGCTGACCCCATATTAAATGCTTAGATTACTTTGCCACAAACTCCAGGAAATCCAGAATTTCATAATCTTTTCTTTGTATTACACCCTAGTCAATTTGTAATACGGTCATTGACCTAGGAGAGGACAGGGGGGAGGGGATGAAGCCCCTTAGCGCAGGTGAACAGCTAAGAGACTATCTGGTCTTGTATTTAAAGAATCCTCATTCCCAGTCTTTAGGTTGCCTGGTTCTCTTGGATGACCAGTGAACCGAGCAACATTAAGACCTTTCCCTACGGAGAAAAATTTCTCCGCGTCCCCTACTCTGAAAATGCCCACCTCCTCTTCAGTGAACTCGATTTAGACTAAATGAGTCACTGGGGTCACAAATCCAGAAGGTCGAATTTGGTATTTGACCAAATTAGCTAGATCCTGTAATTGACTGATGGCTTCAGCCCCTTCCAGCTTCATCAGCTCTCGGTCATCCCGCATTTCTGTCCAAGTAATACCGTAATCTGACACGAGAAAACGGATGAGATGGTTATCTCCTAGACTGACCATAAAAGATGCGCTGTTCATCTGGCTGCCGCAGGTATAGCAGGAAGCCAGATAGCCTCGGTTCTCTAGTACAGTCGCCAAGGCTTGGAGATTCATTACCAAATCTTGAACGAATTGACGGTGTTGATCTGCAAGTCGTATGAACACGTTAGTCCTCCAAACACCACTCCTAAAATTTTAAATCTTTTATACTTTCTTAAGAATTTACTTGTCATCTCTTGTTGGGAGAGGTCTATTCAGAATTTAAAAAGTTTCGAGCCATCCATTAGATTTCCGTAACCTTGACACCAGATTAGTGGGTCAGTGGTAACCTTAAAGTATCAATAACGACACTCACGGACGGGTTCTTGCTTGAATGCTAGAGCTTAATAGTCTCGATCCGGTTCTATCCCAAGAAGGACTTGTTGGTCAAGTCCCGTTAAGTTAAGTGAGAGATAAAAAGGCTTTAGCTCAACTCAACTGATAGGAATTAGTTATCTGTTTGGGTTAATAGAAAGAGGTATTTTTCACAAGCCAAATTCCACCCTAGCAGATAGTAGAGGAATAGTACTAATTGACTTGCCACCACCCCAACGTCGGCCCAATCAACCGAATCGTCAACCAGTAGACCACCAGAAAAGCAATGCCAACCCAGGCTCCCTTGGTCGTCCACTTGACAAATTGTTCACCCTGACTTTTGGTAATGGGCAACCAGGGAAAGATATTCGCTTCTTGACCGTACTTTTCTCCGAGCGTGGCTTTACGCCGTTTAGCTTCACCCATGATTACTCTGTTTTAAGGAATTGAGTATTGATCATAACGCTCTAGATGAGTTTTGCTAGCAGATTGTTTACGAAAAGAAAAGTGACAGACGCGGAATAATTAAGAAAAATTAATGTTATTTCGCGCTGGCGAGGCGATCCCAGAGCACATGGCAGGAGTGGTTGAGCCGAATTCATGGAAAAGAACCAACAGAACCTTAAAGCCAGCGATCAGGTGCCATGGGGGTGTCTGATTTAAACCAACTAGCGTCTATGTAGTTAATCCGGGCAAAGGGGCTGAGGGCGGTTAGCACTTGAGTTCCATAACTGCGGTGGTTCACGCGGTTATCGAGAAGAGCCACCACACCTTGAGAGTTTCGCACTGGCGCGATCGCCCGTTGTAATTCCCTCAAAGCCGCAGGCAATAGGTATAAGCGAAACCAATCTAATCGCCGTTGCTTATAGTAAGTCACTTGACCGGCAACCAGAGGATTTTCTAGGGAAGGGAGGGGTAAGGTGGTCATGACGAGCAGTTGAGGGGGCGGGAGAACCGACTGATGAGTGCGCCAGAATTCCCACCCAGTGACCAGGATGCCTCGGTCATCGAGAGAGGTCTTTTCTACCTGCACCCGTGTCCCCCATTCAGCCGCCAAAACAGCTCCTAATTGGGCCTTCAGGGGTACATCGCCCACCAAAATCACAGTGAAACCCTTAGCCTGGGCATTGAGGCTGAGGAGAGTGCGAACCTGTTGAATCAGAGCGTCTTGAAATCGCGGCGTATTCGGCATCGGTAGCCCATCGGGCAGATACAGATGAATCAGTTCGCTTTGGCGGTCGGGAGAAAACTTCAAGCAAGTCAAGTCTCCTAAGCCCATCTGCTGACGGTAAACAGACGCTGAAGTCTCTAAATCCAGCGCCTCTGCCATGAGGACTACAGGTTGTTGCGACCACACGGTGCTGAGGGCTGTCGCCACCTCGACAGGCCCACAGTATAAAGAAAACTGACCAGAGCCTCGTGCAATCGTCGCCCACAACAACTGGCCTGAGCGTTGCCAGCCTTGCCAAAAGTGTTTCCAGGCTTTTGGCAGATAAGAATATTGATTCTCATCAACCGCCGATTGTAGGGCTTGAAACAGTAGCCGTAGGGTATCTTGCTCGGCGGCCTCCAACAGACAGCACTCGTAAGGATTCGGCGGATGGACAAAGATAGATTTAGTCAAGCGCACCCGCATATCCCGAATGAAATCAGCCTGTTTCGGGCAAGCTAGCATCAGTTCGTCCCAATCTGCTGGTTGGATGCAGGCTTGAAGCTGCTCACGAACCCATGATTCTAAGTCATCAGCACCATCAATCAGGGTCGGGATACCGGGAGGAAAGCGCTGGAGTCCTTCCAGTCGGTCTGCCAGCCAAGCGGCTGGGGAGGTCATTAATAACCCCTTAAACCGTTCATCCGGAAAAGCGTCTCCGGTGTGAATCGGCTTATTGGTGCCCATCCACTGTTGCAGTCGAGGAATTTCCACCCGTAGCAACCACTGCTGTACGGGTACAGGTGCCACCAGAACGACTGGCTCTTGCCAGAGTAAGGCAGGTGCCAAATAACTCAGACGATACGAGCCATGTGTGCTGCCTGTCTGAATCAAGGCAGAACGCGATCGCCGCAAAGCTCGTGCGACTAGCCGTGCCATTGTCAAATGATGAGGCCAACTGGGTTGACCCTGCTCTCGCAGAAAGGCACGTAGAGAGGAATGGACTTCTACTTCAATCACTCGAGACCAAGCGTCTGAACGCCCCTAGAAATGAACACCAGCCCTCAATTTAGCTCTACCGATACGATAAACCTGAGCCATCTTGAGGTGGAAATGACACCTCTTCCCATTATGCCAGGGGGAAATCTGAGGGTCTGGAGTTTGGGGAAAAGGGGATTGGAGGCGGGAATCACGATTGCTCGATTCTTAAAGGGAAATTTTTGATTGAATAGCGTTCTTTAAAGGAAAAAAGCTAACTTATGGACAAGAGCTATTTAACCTTAACCGATATGAGTAAAAGTTACTTGGGTCAGAGGTCTACCGCCGTTGGTGCAATTGGGATTTTTTGGGCGATCGCTGCGCTTTGCACACCAACACAAGCACAAGTGTCACCCATCACAAAAGAAACTGGTACGAACACAAACATTGAATTCGATGCCAGCAATTCCAATCAGTTAAATATCACCGGTGGACAGCTATCAGAAGACAATCAAAATTTATTCCACAGCTTCCAGCAATTTGGTCTTAACTCTGGACAAATTGCTAATTTTGTATCGAATCCTAATATTCATAATATTCTGGGGCGGATAGTAGGTAGCGAGCCGTCTGTTATTAATGGTCTGATTCAAGTTACTGGTGGACAATCTAACCTGTTTTTGATGAATACCGCTGGTATTATTTTTGGTGCCAATGCCAGCTTAAATGTACCCGCTAGCTTCACTGCCACTACGGCTACAGGAATAGGTTTTGGAAATAACTGGTTTAATGCGAGTGGGATTAATAATTATGGCTCATTAGATGGTAATCCAACTACTTTTGCCTTCAATGTCAATCAACCAGGAACCATTATCAACGCTGGAAATTTGGCTGTCAATTCAGGCGATTTAACCCTGATTGGTGGCACAGTTGTTAGCACGGGACATATTTCAGCACCCAACGGTCAAATTACACTAGCGGCGGTCGAGGGTGAAAGTTTAGTGCGGATTAGCCAACAGGGAATGCTGCTGAGTTTAGAGGTAGAACCCTTAGCAGATACTCAACCAGAAAATTGGACATTGCCGGTGAAGTCTCTTCCGGAATTATTAACGGGTGATGGAGGAGGAAATGCAACGGGCTTAATGGTGAAAAGCGACGGACAGGTAGAACTGATCGGTTCTGGGTTCCGGGTGGAGAACGGTGATGTAATTGCCAAGAAAGTAACAGGCGAAACCATAAAACTTTCTGCGGCTGGCAATCTTACTTTAGTTGAGAGCCAACTGCAATCAACTAAAGATATGCAATTATTGGCACAAAATACAGTGCAAATACGAGATAGTGCCGAGAAACCTTTTATCGCTCAAGCCGGAGGCAACCTCAAGATTCAGGGTAATCAAAAGCTTGATATTTCTGTCATGAGTAATCCGGCAAGTGGTTTGGTGTCTGGCAAAGATACGGTATTACGTTCTGCAAATACAGTACGGGGGGATGCCCACTATGCCACTGGTGGGAACTTCAGCATTGAGCAGTTAGACGGGAGTGCGGCTTCTCTCGACAGTCCTGAAGACCCCATTATTCTAGCGCTGGGAGATGTCACTCTAGGAGACTATACGGGAGCCTCGTTACACATCTTGGCGGGGGGAAGTGTGACGCTGGGCAATGTCACGATTAACGATACAGACACAACAGCCAACTCGATTAACCCCAACAATCCCAATCCTTTTTTGAGTAGTCTTGCCACCATCACTCGGGCAAATGGCACGCCATTGACTTACAATGCCACTCCATATGCCTCCAGTGATGGCGGCGTCCAACGTCTGAATGGGACTCCGTTGGTTATCGATGGTAGTACTCAACCTACTTTGGATGTTCGTGCTGGAATTGATTGGACAAAACTCGCGGGATTTCCCGGAAACAGCATTATCGGAACTGTTTCACCTGCTCCTACTTTGGCTGCCCCAAGTAGTGCGAATATCACAATTGGTAGTATTAGCATACTCGATCCGATTAACTCACCCTCAGCCTTACCTCAAGGTGTTGTGCTTTTAACCAATCAATACAAGCCCAACACTTCATTACCCGGTGGAGCGATTCAGGTTAATGGACAACCAAACTCAACTAACACCAGCATTCGTTTGGCAATCTCGAATTCGTTCAATGGGACTCCAACTGGCAGTGTTGTGGTTATTGATTCGCGCTCTAGCATTACAACCAGAGACATTACACAGGGAGACTCTAGTTCGACTCCCATTTCTGTCGATTTGTTGGCTGTCAACAATATTAAGACTGGGAATATTCTCGCGGCTACCACTTTTGGCCAGAATGATGGTCTTAATTCCTCAGTCGTTTTGAATTCAACGGCTGGCGATATTGTTGTTAAAGCAATTAGTGCTGGTGCCAATGGCGTTGATATTAGAGCTTTCGGGCTTTTCCAAGCGACGGACTCACTTCAACAGAATTTTGAACCCATCCAGACAGATCCTCTCCCAGGTACACAGCTACGTCAGTTTCTGGATGCAAAAAATATTCCGGTTCAGAACAATCCTAATAATTCAATTCCGCCGCTTCAATCAATCCCAGTCAATTTAGCACAACCGCTTCCGACCAGTATCCTTGCTAAACCCAATTCACCAGATTTCCGACCTAACGGTTCACTCAATGCTCCTATCACAATTCGGTATGGAGACGCATCTAGAACCCTAATCAATCAGACTGTTAATGTTTCTAGCGTTGGCAATCCAGCTATCAATAGTACTAGCCGTATCCTTGTTCAAGGGGGAAGTGCTGGTTTTTATGGGGGCGCGAAAGTGGATAGACTTATCCCCGGTAATGACGACTTTGTAACAGCAAATCCAAATGCGGCTAATTCTTATATCACTGTTACCCCCAACACTCCTAACAATCCCAGCAATTATATTTATGGAAACACACTTTACAGGAATCAACGCTACCAGGCTTTAACATTTGCCTCGAACGAATTTCCTGTTGATGCTAGTGGTACGGTTGGCGCAATTGCTATAGGTGCTGGAGTAGATGCCGGCTTTTACGGCTCGACTCAAAATCTTGTTTTTAACCCAATTTCTGTTCCTGTAGATCCAACTACTCCAACAACCCCAACTAATCCAGTTGTTAATAACCCGACAACCCCAACCAATCCAGTTGTTCCCGACGCAACAAACTCAACCAATTCAGTTATTGCTACTAATTCTTCCACATCTGATACGTCAAATAACACCACAACTCAAACAGATAATTCCCCTAAAGACTTTGAAACGAAGACACAAAGTTATACCTCTAATAACTCTTCATCGTTCCTGGGTTATAGGAGTAAAATTCTTGATGTTAGTTCGGAGAGTGTTGCGACTCCCTGTCATGCTACTGAATTGAGAGTTAATCGCGAGGGCAAGTTGGAACTTCAAGGCTCTTGTCTGCAAATAAGACATGAGGAACCGCAAAAACTGTCTAAAATTAACTTGCTTGAAGAAACGTATGTGAGTGTTTTGATTCCTGAATTCCACCGGACTCTACTGCAATCGTTGGAAAAGAATTATGAAAAATTGAAAATGATTAGCAATTAGAGGTTTTAATTAGAAATTCAGGTGATTACCGACATGGTTAAGGCAGGTTCATTGGCCTTGAACCGGGTTGCCAACATTCAACACATTTGAGCAAGATGACAATGAAACGAGCAGCAGTCGGTAGGATTGGGTCGATCGCAAAAGTTTTAGGTGCGATCGCACCTTGGCGAGGTATGCTGAGTGCGATCGCAATTCCCTTGATGATCGCTGCACTGTGTACGCCAACACAAGCACAGGTGTCACCCATCACGAAAGAACCAGGCACGAACACCAACGTTAACCCCGATGCAGGCAACCCCAACCAGTTTAATATCACGGGTGGACAGCTATCAGGAGACAATCAAAATTTATTCCACAGCTTCCAGCAATTTGGTCTTAATTCTGGGCAAATCGCCAACTTTCTCGCCAATCCTAATATCCGCAATATTTTGGGGCGAGTTATGGGGGGCGAACCTTCAATTATTAACGGACTCATTCAAGTTACGGGCGGACAGTCTAACCTGTTTTTAATGAATCCTGCGGGGATTGTGTTTGGTTCAGGCGCAAGCTTGAATGTGCCTGCCTCATTCACCGCTACCACCGCTACAAGTATCGGTTTTGGTAATAACTGGTTTAATGCTGCTGGTGCCAATAATTATGCTGCCCTCGTCGGTGCTCCTACTAGCTTTGCTTTCAATCTTAATCAGCCAGGAGCAATCATCAACTCTGGCAACTTAAGTGTCAGTGGGGGAGACTTAACCCTGCTAGGTGGCACTGTTGTGAATACTGGAAACGTTTCAGCACCAGGAAGACAAATTACAGTAGCGGCAGTAGAGGATGGAAGGTTGGTGCAGATTAAGCAACAGGGGATGCTGCTGAGTTTGGAGGTAGAACCCCTAGCCTCGGCGCAAACTCAGCCAGGAAGCTGGACATTGCCAGTGCAGTCTCTACCGCAACTCCTGACAGGTGGAAGTGCGGGAAACGCAACCGGACTAACAGTTAACAATCAGGGACAGGTAGTCCTAACGGGTTCAGACATTCAGGTCGATAGCAACACAGGTTCTGTTACTGTTGCGGGTAATTTGGATGCCTCCAACAAGACATCCGGACAGGCTGGAGGTACCGTGCATGTGTTGGCAAACAAGATTGCATTAGTTGAGAGTGCACAAGTTGATGTTTCTGGAGATGCAGGCGGCGGGACAGCGTTAATTGGAGGTGACTATCAAGGTAAGGGACAGGTGCCAAATGCAACCCAAACGTTCGTGGGAAGCAATGTATCGATTAATGCTGATGCTATCTCTACAGGCAATGGCGGTAAGGTGATTCTCTGGGCGGATGAGGCAACTCGTTTTTATGGCAATATCAGTGCTCGTGGCGGTAGTCTTGCTGGGAATGGCGGGTTTGTAGAGGTATCGGGT
>DATNQL010000679.1:0-6743 GCA_036704025.1 Stenomitos sp. | reverse complement strand
GTCGAAATTCCTCTAAATCCCTATCAGGGATTGAAACATTGGCTGCGGTAAACTTCCCCGACTTCTGGGATAGGTCGAAATTCCTCTAAATCCCTATCAGGGATTGAAGAGGATATTATTTCAGTGGAATCCCGAGTTGTTCAAACCATGTCGCCTTATCCCAGTAGCCCCGTTGAAAACGAATCTTCTCTTCTGTAATCTGAAAAAAGCCACAACCCCGTAAAGTGAAACTCTTCCCGGAGGGGGGAATTCCTGCGAATTCACCTAGAAAGGTTCCCCCACCTGACCACTCGATTATCGCCCACTCTCCATCTTCAAACAGATTTTCGATGTGAGTGTAGTTGTCGGGAAAAGCCTGGAAGAACTTGACAAAATCCTCAAAGATTGCGACTCTTCCGTAAACGGGGCTATCAGCCGCTACCTGAATGTTAGTTGCATCCTCGTGATAAAGTGCAGCGGCGGCATTGGCATCGCGAGTGTTGAGTGCATCGACCCAAAGCTGAAGGACTTCTTTCGGTGTTTTCATACTTGTCTGTGAGCAATTAAAAAGGTCGTGTCGGAGGGGTACGGCCTATCCTACGAGGCTCAATTTGTCGTTGCCTCGCCTCTTGTCGTGCGCGTTTCTCCTGTGTGAGGCGATCAAAGCAATGGGGACAAGAAATGCCCTCTTGATAATGAGGTGAGACTTTATCCTCTTCAGCGATCGGATGCCCACAACTGCGGCACATTTCATGAGTTCCTACCTCCAACCCATGCTCTACAGCGACTCGTTGATCGAAGACAAAACATTCTCCTTGCCACAGGCTTTCTTCCGGTGGAACTTCTTCTAAATATTTGAGAATGCCACCTTGGAGATGATAAACCTCTTGGAAGCCTTGAGCCATCATTAATGATGTTGCTTTTTCACAGCGAATCCCGCCGGTGCAGAACATCGCCACCTTTTTATGCTTAGTGGGGTCAAGGTGGGTGCGAACATAGTCGGGAAATTGGCGGAATGAGGCCGTTTTAGGATTTTGCGCTCCTTGAAAGGTGCCAATACTCACCTCATAATCGTTGCGGGTGTCGATTAGGGTGACTTCAGGATCGGAAATCAGCGCATTCCACTCCTGAGGACTAACGTAGGTGCCAACGCGATCGCTCGGATCGATTTCGGGTAATCCTAGAGTGACGATTTCTTTCTTCAACCGCACCTTCATCCGATCAAAGGGCGGAGAATCGGCATGAGACTCTTTATGCTCTAAGTCCACCAGACGGGAATCGGAGCGCAAAAACGATAATACGGAGTCAATCGCCTGACGGGAACCTGCGATCGTGCCGTTAATGCCTTCGGCAGCCAGCAGAATTGTGCCTCGGATGCTCTGTGCTTGGCAATAAGCCAACAGGGGGGCTTGTTTCTCTGCGAAGTCCGGCAACTTGACGAATTTATAGAATGTTGCAACAACTTGGGTCATTTCCCCACTCAACTGGATGTGCAGCAAGGTTTTACTCTGGTTTACAACTTAACCTGACAAACGCCAACTTTTTAAACAAATTTAGAAATTTTTGGGTTTACCCCCTTTTTAAATTGAACTGTAGAAGCTACAATAACAAAAGTGACTAAACAAGTTCACTTCTCGTGACGGGGGTTTAGCTCAGTTGGTAGAGCGCCTGCTTTGCAAGCAGGATGTCAGCGGTTCGAGTCCGCTAACCTCCATTGTACATTCGCAAATTAAATGCCGCACTTCGCAGATTAATGTCGCTTTTCGCACAATCATGTCGTTCTTCGCAATTTGATGTCGCTTTGCCTTTTCGGTATTTGTTCGCAATTTAATGTCGCTGTCTTTGTGGATGTAACATTTTAGTGTTGCCGAATTCGTTCCGATGGTTGATGTCGAATAACACTTTATTTGTCGCCGTTAACAGATTCGTGTCGGCGTAAACAGATTCGTGTCGTTATTAACAATTTAGTGTCGTTCAGTTTGTCTGGTTAGTTGATAACAAACTAATGTCGTCCAAATTAGTTCAAAACCAGTAGAACATACGAGCAACACTAAAGTATGACCTCATCATAACTGGCATGACGACAATAGTGAGCTACTATCCAGTGCTTGCCTGAGCTTTGCACCACAAAGCAGGCGCTCCTTTCAACCCTCCCTAAAATATTGTCAATTCTCAAATTTTTAAATTGTCTGCTTACATTAAGCAGCGTTAACTTACCTTGCATGTTCACAGGCACAAGTCTCTCGTAGGCTTTCAACCCACCCCAATGCGGGAGGGTTGATGAAACCAGTAGCTAGGGGGTTTTACGAGACTCTGCACAAGCCTTTCAACCCACCCCAATGCGGGAGGGTTGATGAAACTCGCTGGACTCTTTTTGCGATCGCGGCACTTAAACTTTCAACCCACCCCAATGCGGGAGGGTTGATGAAACCGCCTCAATAAGCTTGGGCTTAGAGTCGGACTTCTTCTTTCAACCCACCCCAATGCGGGAGGGTTGATGAAACCGCGTCCGCTGAAACCCTTGTCCAAACAAGCTGACAAATACATTTTTGTCGGCTGATTTTAAATTGGTCATTTCAGCTCTTTCCCAAGGAGAAAGATTAGTGCTATGAACGTCTAAAATCAAGACGGGACAAGATTTTTGA
This sequence comes from Stenomitos sp., assembly GCA_036704025.1. GTDB lineage: Bacteria > Cyanobacteriota > Cyanobacteriia > Cyanobacteriales > Coleofasciculaceae > Allocoleopsis. The sequence goes on along the minus strand of DATNQL010000679.1, from coordinate 4,119 downwards.
ACTTCTGACGGCTACTCAAGGATTTTGGCCCCGCTTCTAGCCGTCAGAAAAATATTTAGGGAGGGCTCCCCCGAAGGGGACGAGTTCGGAGCCACCACTGTGGTAATCCACACCCTTGTTAACAAGGGCTAAGGCTTGGGGAAAATTTACCTTCTCCCTCAGCCCGACCACATTTTGCTGGGAGCGCACCTGTCCCGTATACTATATACTTCAGTATTCAGACACGGGAACTTTCCCACCTATGAAGAAGGTATTCATAGGGGCAGCATCACGGGCCGGACAGCTCCAGGGCTCAGAAAGTAGGACTGCCTTCCGAGCAGTCAAACAAACCCTAACTTGGCGCTGTACAGAGGCAATAAGCATGTACAAGCGGCGCTGTTAATTAATAACATTGTTTATTTATATTGTCAAGGTTCGGGAAAGGTTTACCTAGCTAGCGGATACTTTACGGTTTTGATAGGCAGCTAGCACTAAATTCCTTGCTTTCTCTTGAGGGGTGTCCCCATACGATTGGTATACTTTTTCTAGGGCAATCCCAGCTCTTTCGGCTTTAATCTGAATAAACTCGGCTAACCTGTTGTAACTCCAACAGTGAATGCTGGCACGATAATCCTTGGCGTAGCGATCTTGAAGCTTTTGATAGCCAGGAAATCTTTGTTCGGCTCTGGCTCGCACTTCACTCTCAGTCGCTTCCTCTATATTTCTCAAGTCAGGTAGGACAATACTGCTAGCTCGATACTGTGAAGCCACTTCCACAATCGCTTTTGCCAGCAGCCTATCTACATACTCCCCTTGTTTCGATTCTCCAAAGTTACAAGGAGCACCATTTTTTTGAGCGTTGTGGCGTTCGTGGCTGTTGAGACATCGTTGCTCTCGCCAACGCTTGAGGTACTCATACTGAGTCTTTTTCTTGTTAGTTTTCCCCTGTTTAATTGGCTTGTTCAGTAATTGCTTAACATCACGATATGCTAGAACTTCGCCCGTCTCGACGTTGACAACCGCAACCGTTGCTGGTTTAGCTCGTCCGAAGCTTACCCCAATGACAATTGAGGGATTGCCCTTGTAGCCTGCTTGACTGGGACGAGAGAAGCCCTCAAAGGTGTTGAGTAGCTTTAGAGAAGTTTCATGGGCTGTCAGCTTGTTACTGAAACTGCCTTTGGCTTTCATGCTGTCGATAATTTTTTGCGTTTTCGCAATTTTCTCGGCACGTACCTCCTCGGTTCCCTCAGCCGTCCATAAACGAGTTTCAACAGAGCAATGAAGCAACAGCCGATGTACTTGCCAGGGTTCGCCTTTGCCTTCAGCTTCTTGCCAAACTAGCCGAGCAGAACGTAAAGTCAGTAATCCAGCAGGAACCTGCTCCTTGTTCTGCTTAAAAATTTCGTAGTCTTGAGCAAGGCGTTCAAAGCAGTGTAGTTGGCGCTGATCGCAGAAAATCTCAAAGGTATGCTGGCTGATGCCTTTGCCATTGAAGCTAACGCAGATGCGCCCCTGTTCATTTCTCGACCATCGCAAGTCGGTGTTCGTTTCGTAGGATATCGAGAAGGGGACTGAGCTTTGTTTTCTGGTAAGACTGGCTTGCACTTCTCTCAATTGTTCGTCATCGAGGATTAAGCCTTGCGCTTGTTCCAGGGCTTCCAGCCACTCTTGCTCAGATAAAGTTCTTCCCTTGGGAAGACGGCTCTTGAGTTGTTCTTCGAGGCGTTCTATTTCAATTTCCTTCTTACGCCGCCGCCGTTGATAGGCTTGGGGGTCTTCTTCTACTTCGCTAACCTGGCACTTATTTTTCAATAAATAGGCGATCGCACAGCGTTGCCGGGGGGCTTTAGCTTGGTCATAGGCTTGGAAGAGGATGTTAAATAAGGCTTTTGAATTATCCTTGGGAGCTGGGTCAGGTTTTTCTTTTTGATTGCGTTCTAACTCAGCTTTTTTTTGGGTGAGGATTTTTGTGGCTTGAGTACGTAGCGTTTCTAAACTACAACCACTTTCTTGTTCTAGTTCCAAATCGCTTCTAAGCATAGAGAGCCAATGTTGTTTTCTCTGGAGACGAAACCTCCTTTTTTCCTGTAGAGCAAACCAGGATTTGTAAATGTATTTGACTAAGTTCTCAGCAGCGTTGGCGAAACGACCTGGCATATCCTGGAAGCGAGATTCGGCTCTGAGATTTTTGCAGAGTCCTTGGATGACTTGGGCTGTGATGTTTCCTTCTTGCAACCAGTTATCTAAATCAGGGTGAGTATTAATCTGCTGTAGCAGTTCATTGATCAAAAGTGTATTTTTTTCCACCATTAGCCTCCAGAGATGGTGCAGGGAGTCTTCAGTGGCTTTGAGCTGGCATTGAACTGTAATGATGCTCATGACTATGGCTTGGGAAAACGAAGAGAGTAAAATTCGAGACGCTGAATGAAAACAGGTGTACTACATCAGAAAAGAAAAAAACAGTTGTTCTCATGACAGCCCGGTGATTGCCTCTGGCACCGCCCTTTGGGGCGATCGCGGCTTTCACCTGAGAGCTTGATTCTGGACAAACCTCTTTGGATGGAACCTCTTACCATTCCCATTTTCCGGCAACGACTCTCGAGCCAAATCCTTACCCATCGCCCTACCAATTTTGGCTAACAGCGCCTGCGTCCTGAGTTCAAAAAATGTCTCAAAATCATTGTTGTGCAAAGTTGTCGGCTCAATTAAGTGCGATCGCAAAATCTCATTAATCCTCTGCCTTGACATTCCCTGTTCTTCTAACTTTGCCAGATACTCTGATGGAGCCTTTCCCCCTAAAAACTTATTCGTCTTCGCCGTTAGGGGTGTTTTGTTGACAATGCTGTTATAACGTGAGCGAGGGATACCTTGTTGCTTGCACCACTGTTGGGGGAAGATGTGGTGGTTCTCAATCTTCTCGTCAAAATAACGTGCTGCCGTAATGGGTTCACCACTGACAAAATCTAATGCCCCATCACGTCTGAGTAAAGCCGCGATCGCTCTATAAGTCGCCCCTTGAGAATTCACTAAACTCTGCAACCGTTCTACCGATAGATGCGCTTCTTTTACGGTTGATGGCACTTCGCCACCGTTAAGCCATTGAGGGACTTCGAGCAAATCCTTCGCGGCAGTTGCTTCTCGCGATCGCGAATAAATTCCCGATGCTGCCCCACAGTAAAACCAGTGTTGTAAGAATTGCCGCACCCAGTCCAGCTTCGTTCCCTCTCCTAAAATCGCAAACAAAGGAGCCATGACGACAAGCTGCATCGGATAAGGAAGATCGTTAGCATCGAAGATGGCTTGAGTATGGAGAAAACGAGCCACTTCCTCAAAGGCCGCACCGATCGCTTCCATCCAGTGCTGATATTGCGCCAACTCTAAACCCAGCACATCCTGACGATTACAGGCTACTCCCGGTAGCCGTTCGGGATGACAACCCTGGTGCTGAGCCTGCACTCGTCGCGCATAGTTGCCCATCAACGCGATCGCTTGTAAGAAATCTGTTGGCTTTAACAGGCGCAAAACTGGATGAGAACTAAAGCGTTTCTCCCTAGCTATCCAGTCTGAGCGCAGGTCAAAATCAATGGCAGCAAAGGAGGAGGTTAACAAGTCAAATTGTGTCAGTTCGCACTGTCGTTTGTTGTTTTCCTCGAAAATGTAACAAACCGCTTCTTTAGGTAGTTCGGCTCTCAAGACGAACAATCCCATCTGATAATGCTCGAATTTCTTGATGACAGTTGCTTCAAACTCGTCAATCAAGGCTAATTTTTGCGGGTCGTAATGCCAGTATTTGCAGTATTGAGAGCGCCACTGGGGGAAATTAAAGACCTGGGAAATGGGAAATAAGCCGAGTTCAAATTCTTTTTTCGGTGTCGAACAGTCAATTACAGGTTGTCCGGGCCGATAGAGCTTTTTATCAACCGTTAAGCCCCAGATGGCATCGCGGCGGTCGGTGTGCGGGTAGTCGAGGGCTTGGGCAATGTCGATGTAGTACCAACGTTGCTCCGGTGGGTAGCGTTTGCCTCGGTCAATCCGCACAGGTTGGTCGGATAGCAGAGACATGAACAGACTGGTGAGACGTTGCTGTCCGTCAAGAATCAAAGCTGTCGGCACGGGAGGATGAGCGAGGTTCAAGCTTTC
>DATNQL010000678.1:0-10698 GCA_036704025.1 Stenomitos sp. | reverse complement strand
CTCCTCGGCTAACTGTACCGCCTCCGCTTCAGATTGAGCAATTTGAGTTTCAACCGTGGGAATGCCATAAGCTTTCAGGAGCTGCTTCGATTCAAACTCACTCAGCAAAGTTCGACCCGATGCTCGGATCAATTGAATAATTTCTGTTGCCCGAACTCGGTCAGGAGCCTTTTCATCGGCTCCTCCTTCTAGGATGGGTGTTTCGTAGATACCCCGCAGGTTATAAGCATAGCGCCACATGTAGTTGAACACACGGGCGGCGGTATCCGGGAAGGGGAGGGTGAAAATCTTCGCCTTGTTGAGTATCGCTTCTCCCTCCGCTACCTCAGCTCCCCCCATCCAACTGGCAAGGATGGGCTTGACTGGGAAATGACTTCCCCTTTTCTGTAACATGTCCACCAACTGCTGAGCCGTTTGGGTGGGAGCCGTCATGGCTTGTGGGGTAAGAATGGCCAGCAGTCCATCGCTCTCCGGATTGTTCAGAGCGATTTCGCAGGCTTTGGCATAGCGATTGGGGTCGGCATCCCCTAAAACATCAATGGGGTTACTGTGACTCCAATGGGTTGGCAATAGCTGATTGAGTTCGTCCACCGTTTGGGGTGATAAGGACGCAAGTTCACCCCCTTCCGAAATCAAGGCGTCGGTTGCCAACACCCCAGGCCCCCCTGCATTCGTGAGAATGGTCAAACGTTTGCCTTTGGGGCGCGGCGCTTTGGCTAATACCTCCGCCATGTTAAATAAATCGTCAATCATGTTGACCCGCAACACGCCGCAGCGACGGAACGCGGCCTCTAACACTTCATCACTGCCGGTCAGCGCCCCCGTATGAGAAGCAGCGGCAGCCGCTGCCGCCTCAGTCCGACCGGCTTTAATCACAATAATTGGTTTCGTGAGAGCCACTTCCCGTGCGGCGGATAAAAATGACCGCGCATTGCCGATGGATTCCATGTAAATCACAATGCTGCGGGTGGCGGGGTCGTCGCCCAGGTAATAAATCAGGTCACCCCAATTCACATCCAGCATGGAGCCGATGGACATAAAGGCGCTGAAGCCTACATTTTCGCGGAAACTCCAATCCAAAATCGATGTACACAGAGCGCCACTTTGACTGATGAACCCCACGTTACCCGGTCGTGCCATCGCACTGGCAAAGGTGGCATTCAGACCGCTGACGGGACTCATGACCCCCAGGCAATTCGGGCCAATAATTCGCATTCTGCCCTGACGTGCCTGTTTGATCACATCTTGCTCTAATTGAATGCCTTGTTCTCCGACTTCCCTAAAACCAGCCGAGATAATAATTGCGCCCTTAACCCCTGCGGCGACGCATTCGCCAATCACACCGGGTACCGTTGGGGCCGGCGTGACCACGACGGCTAGATCGACGGTTTCAGGCACCGCTGCAATGCTGGGATAAGCTTTGATCCCCAGAACACTAGGTCGTTTGGGATTAACCGGGAAAACGGTTCCGCCGAAGGGATTGCTAATCAAATTCCATAAGAGAGTACGCCCAACACTGCCTGCTTTTTCCGTCGCACCAATCACAGCGACGTTTTTGGGGGCAAAGATTGCATCGAGCGGTTGACGTTCATAGCGCAGAACGTCATGAGCTGGATCGGTAGTTTGCATTAAGGTTTTTGACATCGTTCATACCTGAACTTGTTTCTCGGTCAGTAGGTAGGGTTGGATTGTCTACCTGCCTTGGTGACGCATTGTGGATTCTGTGTAGCGCTGTCCTATTTCTAATTTACTCACAGTTTCTCTACAGGTCAGTAAAAATGCTTACTTCGCCTTGGGAAGAGTCATTGCGTAAAACCGAACTTACGCCGTGGGCAAGTTAGAGAGGAATCGCAGCAGAGTCAGGACTGGAGGTTAAGTGAGGAGGGAAAATCAGGCGAATTTGCCCACTTAAACCTAGAATTATCAACAAAGGTTTACCACTGGACATGACCCGCTCGGCTATCACAACCGCTCAGCGCCACCCCATTTCCTCCTCGCTCTCATCTCCGGTGGTTCCACAATCACTCCGTCCCTAGCCTATTGCCAGCAAGACTTTATGACGACCGTTACTTCTCAACAAATAGCCCTGTTTCGGACTGAGTTAGCGAATAATCCCGAAGCGATGAAAGCACTGGATGCGATTGAAGATTGCGAGGGAGATTTAGAAGATGCTGCCATCGCCTTAGCCATCCGCGCCGGACAGCAACCCCAAAGAGATAATGCTGAGTGGTTAGACGCTTTAGCTCGGAAATGCCGTGCTGTGATTTGCCAGAAGGAATTTCGCGACGATTTGCTCAATGGCTCTTATGCACCCATGATTCGATACTTAGCAGAGACACCTCTGTTGCCGTCAATCTTAGCAACACCCGTGCTGATGTATGTTGTGAGCCAAGACATCAACCATTTTTGTGAACCGTTGGATGCTCAATTTTAAATTCCTTAGCTGTAACAATACTGTGGCAGGGACAAGGAAGAGAATTTCTCGACTCAAATCTAAGATTGAGAATCAAACTCCACGGCAAAATGGAGTGTTGTTTGCTACATTTTGACCGAATTTACCCTTAATTCTTAAAGTTCAGCCAATTGGCTCAAATTTTTCCGCCATTTCTCAGAGGTATTGTTACAGAAACTCTTCATATTATTAAACCAGCTAGATGGTGTTTGACTGCGTAATGCTGATCTATCTCGTCTAGGTAGTACATCAATTCAATAGTTACAAGTCAAATGATGACACGGATGTAGCGATGCGATGACGTATAACGTCGCCGCCGTCGTGTTATTTTTTAGTGACCAAAATTAATTCCTAGCGAAGGGATAAAAGGCTAGGTTCACTTCAAAATCAGAAATCCTAATTGTAGATTTTACGTTTGATGGTTAACCCCTAGCATGGCTTTACAAATACTTGATAAATGGCCTGGTTTCAAGAGAGACGCAACTTTAGCTATATTCAGCAATCCAGCCCTATCCTGACGTTCACAGCGAAGCGCGGCAATATAAAACTTCGGTAAATAGCGCCCTTGAAGCTAGACAAGCTATAGGGAGACTATGCCAATATCTACACAAGAACTTAGGCAATGAAATTCCAGAGTAATAACTCCTAAGTCCCAGTCGAAGATTTGCCATAGCCCATTTTTGTTGTTTACTCCTAACACTCAAAAACTATGTCGGACAGAAAAATTTTGAGCAAAAAGAATATGGCAACGTTCTATTATTTTGCTTATGGCTCGTGCATGTGTCCGGTAGACCTAAAGCGTTCTCTGGGTGAGAACACACATCATTATGTCGTCGGTCCTGCAACCCTCAAAGGCTATCGACTGGGATTCTATTGCTACTGTGAAAAGCGCGATTGTGGTGTACTCGATGTGGTCGAAGACCCCAATAGCTCTGTAGAAGGAGTTCTCTATCAGTTGCCTTGGCGACAAAGTATGAATCTTGATCGACGCGAATGTGTCCACGAAGGGCGATATAAGCACGAAATGATTGAGGTCGTCTGCCAAGGTCAACTCTACAACAATGTTCGTACCTACGTAGTGATTGACAAACTCTCGGAAGAAGTTGCTCCGGGCGACTGGTACTTCAACGTTGTCCTCCGGGGAGCGGTTACCTCTGGATTGCCAGAGCAGTATTGCTGGAAGTTGTTTAACCACATGCATCAGCTACAACAGCAGCAATCGGGAACCCGGAGGTGGCAGGCCGCTTAATCAGTTCTTGAACTGTAGTGTAGGCAGTCCTAGCCTTGTGCCTCTGTCCCAATCGCACAAACTGCCTTTAGAATCACGGACCGTTTTCTCATAAGATTGACCCTCTTTTTTACCCAAGAAAAACGACCAAGGAGTATTCAATGCAGTTAATCCAAAGACAGGACATCAAGGCTATCCAACCCAAAAGCGACACTTTTCAATGCCCAGAAGTGCTAGGTGCTAACCACTTTGTGCCTCTGCTGGATGGTCGCCATATTACTCAAATCTTCTTGGATAATGGAGCTAGCACCAAACCCTTCAGAGTCGTTAGCGATTTTATCCGAGACATTGAACCCTACTACTCCAATATTCATCGCGGCACCGGATTTGACTCCCATTTTTGTACTGAGCGCTACGAGCAAGCACGGCGGATTGTGGGCAAGTTTGTCGGTTGGGATAGTGAGCGGGATGTGGTTATCCCCGTGCGTAACACCACCGAAGGGATGAACCTGCTGGCGAACACCATTACCTTTGCTCCTGGCGATCGCGTCCTCACCACAATTCTGGAACACCACAGCAGTGACCTCCCCTGGCGCAACAAAGCCAAGGTGGAACACCTCCCGATTAACGCTGAAGGACAAATTAACCTCCAGGAGCTAGAGCGCCGCTTAGACCCCTCCAAGGGCAGAGTCCGGGTAGTAACCATGACTGGTGCCTCCAACATCCTCGGCTCTATGCTGCCAATCCACGAAATAGCCGCCCTCGCTCACAAGTATGGAGCCTTAATGGTTGTGGATGGTGCTCAGTTGGTACCTCACCGCCGTGTGGACATGAAACCTCATACTGATCCAGGTCACATTGACTTTCTCGTGTTCAGTGGTCACAAAATGAATGCTCCCGGAGGAGTCGGAGCGGTTGTCGGACGGCGCGATATCTTCGCCGCCGCTGCACCCTACCAACCCGGTGGTGGAACCGTCGCTTCAGTCAGTACCAACACCGTCACTTGGGCTGCGCCTCCCGATCGCAATGAGGCAGGAACGCCCAACATTTTAGGGATGTTAGCGCTAGCGCGCACGGTTCAGGTACTCGAAGCGGTGGGGATGGATAAAGTTGAGGCTCACGAGCGTCATCTCACCTCTGTCCTCTTAGAAAAGCTGTCTCACATTCCCCAAGTGAGAATCTTAGGCTCCCGCGACCCCAATGGGACAGATAAGCGAGTGGGTGTTGTCACCTTTACCGTCGATGGCGTTCCTCATGGCTTAGTGGCTGCCATTCTCTCCTGCGAGTGGGGCATTGCAGTACGCAATGGTTGCTTCTGTGCCCAACCTCTGATGAAGCGCCTGCTGGGAGTGGAAGAAACTTGCTCCTGTCCTTCGGAAGAAGAAACCACCGTTCGGGGCGATCGCCACAATGTACCAGGAGCTGTCCGCGCCAGTCTGGGAATCCACAACACGGAACAGGAAATGGAAACTCTGGTAGAAGCCGTTTCCCGCATTGCCCAGAAGCAGTGGCAGGGCGACTATGAGCAAGATGCCACCACAGGCGATTATTTACCTCGCGGTTTCCGGTTCGACTTCTCGGATCTACCTGGTTTTGATACAGAGCCAACGACTAACAGCTCCACGGGTGAGCGGCACTTAAAAGTCGTCCATGGCTAACTGTAGATGACCATGGCTGGCATTGGGGCGTGATTGACAACTCTTTGGGCTAGTGCCAGCCTCATATGGTCTTACTTCTTGGGTAAGGTGCATCCCTAAATAGGTCGTGCGAGAGAGGGATTAAAGGCTTGACCGATTAGGGATGCTTTCTTGTTTGATAAATTTTAATTTTTTAATCATACAAAGTTGCAGTCTCAGGTAGTCAATTAAGATCAAGTTGTAATCAAATGTTGGTGTAGCCCCAGTCTTCAAACTGCGGGATACAAGGGGCTATAGAAGCGGATTAAGTATCAGGCGTCAGGAAGCAAGATTTGCTTATGAACGCAACTCATGGTATCTAACTTGTTCAACGGATGTCCACTCTTCATTGCTCCGTGAACAAATTGGTGACTGCCCTGTTTGATGGCTTGTAGCCAATTTATGAAAAAGGTGAAGGGTTGTCTAGTGAAATTTAGCAAGTCCTATCATTAAATAGGTCTTATTGAAATTTATCGCTCTACCTTGTTTGACCCCCAATCGCTACATTTTTCCTCAATAAGCATTTTATCTTATTTTGTAAACTTTCTGGATAGACGGTGGTAATCCATAATACCGAAAAATCCGTGGAACTACGGTCTGTTAAAGTTTAGTTTTTTAGTAAATTTGAATTATTGGCAATGGACAAATAAACACATGGTTAACCCTTGTGTTGCATGTTCGATCAATAAATTAGACCAATTGATACAAAACCTCTGTGTTTGGTTATAGCTTTCAGTCATGGTAATTTTCAAACATTGGTGAGGCTCAACAAAAAAATGACTTGCAGAACCCTGGGCAAAGAAAAAGAATTAGGAGAATTGAAGTCTCGTGTAATTACTAGTATTTCACATGAATTTCGTACTCCGTTAACGACAATTATGGGGTCTACTGAATTACTCAAGCATTACGGCCAAAATTGGTCAGAAGAAAAAAAGCTGAAACATTTCCAGCGAATTGAGTATGCGGTCAATCAGCTCACTAAATTACTGGATAATATAGTTTTCATCGGTGAAACAGAGGTAAGAGAACTAGAGTTTCATCCTACCAAACTGGATATAGAAGAGATAACACACGAGATTATTGAAGAGTTGAAACACTCTTGGGAAAGACCTCTAGGAGGAAACAAAAAAATAGTTCCGACTATTATGTTTTCGAGTCAAATAGGCGAAAGTACAGCTCAGCTAGATGGGAAGTTGATCCGGCAAGTTTTGACCCATTTAATCTCTAATGCCGTCAAATATTCTCCTCCAGGGAAAAACGTTAGTTTAAATTTAGTGTCTCAAAACGGTCAAGCTATTTTCCAGATTCAGGATGAAGGGATCGGTATTCCTCCTAAAGAGCGAGAGCGAGTTTTTGAAACCTTCTATCGAGCCAGCAATGTAAACACCACTCAAGGGACGGGATTAGGGCTTGCGATCGTTAAAAAATGTGTAGACTCACTGGGAGGTCAAATAAGTTTAGAAAGTGAGGTGGGCGTCGGAACAACGGTTACGGTTATACTGCCATTAAATCCTAGGCCAACCCCAGAAATAAATTTAAAATAGTTATCAATTAATGGAACTTGACGCTCTGCTCCGACTGAATCGCGTGATTCGCGTCATTGGCTTCGATGATGCCCCCTTTGTGCGTAACAGTGGTGGGAATGTATCGATTGCAGGTATTGTTTGTGCGGGTACTCGCTTTGAGGGGATGGTTTGGGGACAAGTCGAGCAGGATGGTGGGAATGCAACGGATGTCATTTTAAGCTTATTACTAGGACGAAAATTTCTCCCCCAACTCCATATTTTGCTGCTGGATGGTATTGCGTTTGGTGGCTTTAATGTTATTGACTTACCCAAGCTTTCTGAGCAACTCAAACTCCCTTGTGTAGCCGTCATGCGACGGATGCCTAACTTGATAGCTATAGAACAAGCGATTCGTCGTTTACCAGAGCCAGAAAAACGTTTAGAGCGGCTGTCGCGAGCCGGAACCATTCACGCTCACCCACCCTTTTTTTTCCAGGTGTACGGTGCTTGTCCGCAGGTAACGTTCTCGGTACTCAAACGCCTAACGGACTGTGGCAATGTGCCGGAGGCGTTGCGTTTGGCTCATTTAATTGGTGCAGCCGTGATCAAGGGAGAAAGTGGCAGTTCGGCTTAATTAGCAGAAATGGGAGTCAACACCAAGGCATGAGGTTTATCCTGTATCCCTGCGTTGGGTGACGAGAAGCATTGCCTCTGCCATCCAAATATGAGAACTCATCTCTCCTCATCCCTCTCCTCTCATAAGAGAGAAAAGACGCTTGTCGGATCGGTAGCCTGATCGCAAACACACCGTCTCGAAACCTTTGGTGGGTTACAGCTACGCCTCACCCACCCTAACCATTCCACTCATGGATTTTTCCCGAATCGAGCAAGTATTATTACTCAATACGTGCAGGGGATTGCACTGCCAAAGAACTCTTCAAGATTATGCTGTGATATCAATCAACTCCATCGGTGCGCTATCTCCAACCAACCCGTAACCCTGGGATTGAGTAGCAGATCAAACCCTTACAGGCAGACTATTTGCGGCTTCATTAATTGGGATCGATGTTTTGTAAACAAGCATTAAGTAGATTTTATTAAAAAATGTTGCGGGTTTCCGAGAGAAGTTGTTAACGTGTGCATTAAGTGTTGCTTCTGGTTAATTCTCGTTTCTAGGAGATGTGCCATTTATGCTCTGTGTCAATTTTGTCGGTTCACCCATTCACTGACTCCATAATGGGTTAACGATATTTCTTGGACGGTTCTACACAACCTTTCCTAAAAGACGACTGAGAGATATCGCTGTGGATTATTTGACTAGGGGTAGGACAACTCCATCGCGTCACTGGCTGGCAACATCCGTGTCTGTTGCGAGTCAGCCTCAAATTTTACAGAAGTCTCACACAGAGGACATTTCTCTCACTTTGCCTGCAACCATAAGTGTTCCCTACATACATCCCTGAGGAATGTCTGGCTCTTAAAGGTTGAGTCCAACTCATACCGACATTACCCATCTCTGTGCGTCTCATTGCCGATGAGTTAGTTGCTTCCTGTATTCCTATCGTTGTAAGTAACAGGACTGTACGGCTGGGTGAGACGTTAACGGCAAAACTCCAAAGAACTCCAACATCCAAAGGTTTTAATTTATGAACATTCAAGGCAAAATTGCCCTGATTACTGGGGCTTCGCGTGGAATTGGACGAGCGATCGCTATTGAATTAGCGCAACAAGGCGCAAAACGCCTATTACTGGTGGCACGCGATCGCCAGCGCTTAACGGAAGTGGCGGCTCAAATCGAAACGCTAGGCGTAGAAGTCGTGATTTTGGCATTGGATCTGAGTCAGCCGGTGGAAGTCAATATTGCGATCGCACAAGCTTGGCGAAATTACGGCCCGATTCATCTGCTGGTTAACTGTGCTGGAGTGGCTCACCAAGCGCCCTTTTTACGCTCACCCCTGCCCAAAATGCAGGAAGAAATCGCGACGAATTTAATGGGAATGTACACGATCACGCGTTTGGTTGCCCGACGCATGGCTGCACAAGAGGAAGGGACAATCGTGAACGTTTCTAGCCTGATGGGCAAAATAGCCGCACCGACGATGGCAACCTATTCTGCCACCAAGTCTGCGATTTTAGGGTTTACTCAAGCTTTGCGCGGTGAACTTGCTGAATACAATATTCGGGTAGTCGCTTTGCTGCCCACTCTGACGGATACTGACATGGTGCGAGACTTACAGTTGTTCCGCTGGGTTGTGCCGATGACGACAGAGCAAGTGGCACAAGCCTTGATTACCGGACTGCGTAAGGACACGCCGGAAATCTTGGTGGGATGGCAAAGTCATTTAGCCGTGTGGTGCAGCCGGATTGCGCCTTGGTTTTTGGAGAAGGTTTTGCTGATGGCGGCACCTCTACCCAAGGATAGACAAAAGCACTACCCCAAACTGAGACAAGCCGCCGCAATCTCACGTTAGAGTTTTTTGTAAATGGGGGGTTTGAAATTCAGACTCCCCATTTGAGAACAAGTAGAGTCTCAACATGAAACAGATTTAGCGGCAGAATCAATGATGTACTAGTCATAAATTTTCTGCCCTTTGCCTTCTGCCTTTTGCTATAACTAGGCCACTCTCACAAAATCCTGGATTTGAAAAATATAGCTTTCGCCGTCGCGTAACTTATGAGTTATTATCCGGCGATTGTTAGGGTCGATAAAGTAGTGGTTGTTAAAGATTACAGATTGAGATACGGTACTCTCAACCTTGAAGATGTAGTTGTAGGGAGTTAATTCAGTTCCGTGAAGTTTGAGCTGCGCGTCTTCTGCATAGCACGTCTTTCCAGTCACTTTAATATCACTATGAAAGACGGCTTCACCATACCCATAAAGGTTTTCAAAGTGTTCATGGAAATGCCAGATTTCAGGAGTAATCCAGTAGATATCAGCGTGGACGGCTGAGGCTTCCAGGAAATTCCCATCCAGGCCAAAGGTTTTACATAAGCCTTCCCACTTACCCATAAAACATTGGAAGGGTGGAAGGAGTGATGATCCATAATCTTTCATTACAGGCTCCATAAGTTTTTCCTCAGTGCTGGTTTCGTGGGTGGTAAAAATCTTTGGAACAGGCGGCAATTGGAGCGCTCATCCCTAACCAGTATTCACCAATACCAGACAACCGGAAAGTCGCAATTGCATTTTATGGAATAGAGCGATCGCTATGAACAGATTTTTTCTTCTACAACAGTAGTATCTCCTTGAAGTACACGATTGAAGGAGTAGGTCATGAGCGACACCATTCCCACCCGCCCGCATCGCCGTCGGTCATGGGCTGAACCATTCAAAATCAAAGTGGTTGAGCCGATCAAGATGACCACCCGTGCAGAACGAGAACGTGCGATCGCTGAGGCTGGTTATAACACGTTTCTCCTGCGTTCAGAAGATGTCTACATTGATTTACTCACAGATAGTGGCACCTCAGCCATGAGCGATCACCAGTGGGCGGGGATGATGTTGGGCGATGAAGCGTATGCAGGCAGTAAGAACTTCTATCATCTGGAACAAGTTATTCAGAACTATTACGGCTATCGGTATATTGTGCCCACTCACCAAGGGCGTGGTGCAGAACACATCCTGTCCCAAATTTTGATCAAGCCGGGTGACTACGTTCCGGGCAACATGTACTTCACCACCACCCGTATGCATCAGGAATTTGCGGGCGGTACTTTTGTGGATGTGATTATTGATGAGGCGCATGATCCACTCTCCACCCATCCTTTTAAAGGAAATATAGATCTCCAGAAGCTGGAAGACTTAATTCAGAAGGTTGGGGCGGAACGCATTCCTTA
>DATNQL010000677.1:0-13468 GCA_036704025.1 Stenomitos sp. | reverse complement strand
TCGTTTATTGATTAGCTCTGCTTATCATAAAACTCTCAAGGAAACAGGAGAAATATGTATTGAATAATACAGTTAATTAGACAAAAGTCTGAACTACTAGCCTGTTCCCCAGAGCGATCGCAAAAGTTTTCAGTCTACTGAATGTTTGATTGGATATAAAAACAGCTATAAAAATGCACTCAACTAGATTAGTCATCTAAGACAATCGCAAGAGTCAAAAGACATAAATTGGAACAGTCTGCAATAATTATTATTTATGCAACATTTCTCTTTGCTGTTAATAGTGACGCTGCAATTGATCATGAGCTAAGATCCCGTAGATTGAACCTAATTCCTGAATTATTCCGCTAAAACATTTACTTCGGCTGAATAATTTTTGATGCCATCAACAGGAATCAGGAAGAGAAGTAAACGTCTATTTAGATAGTTTGGCGTTTGGTGTGGGATTAATGAATTTGAGTCTTATTGCATCACAGCGTGGGTTGATTTTGGCAGTTGTGGGAATTGTCTTAGCCGAGATGACCGCAGGTATTTCGGCGGCTGTAGCTTCCCCAACCAATGCTTCATCGATGAAGTTTCCTGCTCAAGAAGAAAGCGTTGAGCTAGCACAACCGCTATCTGTTAGCCAAATGACGAAAGATAAGGAGGAGAAAACAGATAAAGATGACGACAATGATGACAATGAGTCGATGGCACAAGAGTGCAGTTGCAAAGATGCCGTCTTCAAGGATGTGTCCCAAAAGACTGGGATTGAATCATCGAAACTCCGAATTGTCAAAGTAGAAAAAGAAACTTGGTCGGATGGCTGTTTGGGCTTAGGTGACTCCAATAGCATGTGTACTCAATCTATGGTTCCAGGTTGGCGAGTCATTGTCGCTAGCGGCTCCCAAAGCTGGGTTTACCGCACAAATTTAGCGGGTACTATCGCCAAGTGGGATGAAGTGGCAACCCAAACTCTTGCCAGTAGCCAGACAACAACGCAAACAACCAGCCGACGAGAGGTGATTACCCGTACCAGTGAGACGATGCAATCCGTCACGGGTGGCACTAACCAAAGCTCTCAAGCCGAGGATAGTACCCAAATCATCGAGGGTGTCAGCACCGGAATACAGCAGCAGACAAGGATGGCTCGCCGTAGCTCTCAAGTCAGCTTTAGCGATATATCCGAAAGTTACTGGGCGAGAGGTTTCATTATGGAACTGGCTCAGCGAGGCATTCTGACTGGGTTTCCCGATGGTAAATTTTATCCAGATAAGCCCGTAACTCGCGGCGAGTTTGCCGCCCTGCTTGCCTCCGTTTTTAAGCAGACTAAAGTTCGCGATGCCATTAGTTTTCGGGATGTCTCAGCTAACTACTGGGCTTACAATGGTATTCGGGAAGCTTATGAGATGGGCTTTTTAGGTGCGGCTTCTGGCAGTCAATTCAAACCCTACCAAAGCCTGACTCGCCTGCAAATTTTAACAGCGTTGGCGAAGGGGCTGAACTACACCTCATCGAGTAGTTCCATTGAGCAAATTTTAGCGGTTTATCGGGATGCCCGTGCAATCCCTGCGGAGGCTCGCAGCTTAGTGGCGGCAGCGACAGAGCGGGGGATTGTGGTGAACTATCCTAATAACAACACTTGCAGTCCTAACAAGGTGGCAACCCGAGCCGAAGTCGCAGCATTTCTCTACCAGGCGATGGTTAACAAAGGTGAAGCCACAGAAATTTCCTCGCCTTATATCGTCGGGGAAAAAGCCAAATTCAGGGAAGCAGGGGAAATGAGGGAAGTGGGCGGAGGCGATCGCGAAAAACCCCGCCGTCAAAACTGCAACCAAGGCATTGGCAATGGAGCCGAAGGCTGTGATCCTGGTAACTCCCGTCCTCACGGGGGTAGTAATGATGAGGGTGGACGGACACCGGGCAATCGTCCAAGATAATGAGGCCATCTTGTTGTTCTAGATGGATGCATAAAAGTTGAGACTTTAACCGATAAATCAGTAATTGAGTATCCTTTGATTGTGACCCCACTGACTAGCGCAGCTCAGTGGGGTTTTTCTATTTAATTTTTCGACTTATTTTTGGAGTGTCTTGTCCTATGTAGTGGAGAAGCGTGACATACTTCCCTGCTAAGCTGATGTGCAGCTAAATTGCCATAAGGGGTGTGGGGTGTGGGGTGTGGGGTGTAGGGTGTGGGGTGTAGGGTGTGGAAATATGCTTTCTTAAATGCGTCACAGCTTAATATCGTTTCCCCTTCAGTTGGCTACAGATGATGGACACCCAGACGCGGGGACACGGAGATTGATTTGTCGCAAACATTGAGGTATTTGATCTAACCCTTACGGGTTATGGTGGCAGTACCCTTGTGGCGGTCTAGATGGACAAGAAAAGCCCAGCAGTAATCTGCTGGGCATCATGGCTTGTAGCAAATGCACCAACGAATTTCATACCTTGTTATGAGCGGTAGCCGACTGAGGGGAGGTTCACTCCCCCCTATCAACTTTCCCGTTCACTTCTGTAATTGGAGGAGATTGGTTAAAGTTAGCCCCCGCTGCAATGTCATCTACGATAAAAAAAGTGACGTGTACAGGGCCATAACGCTCTTGAATGACGGCTTCAATGCGTTCAGCAATGACAGGCGTGAGGTTGACCAGATCGGGATGTACCATTAAGTGCATCTGAACATAGACCAATCGTCCCACAAGACCTCGTGAACGGATGTGGTAACAGTGCGTAACGCCTCCAACCTGGCGGGCAATTTGAGCCAAAACTTCAGGCGCGATCGCTGTCTGCTCAACCATCAGCGGAAACTGCCAACTGACTACTTGCCAGCAACTTCCGGCGGCTAGCAGCACCAGCACAATCGCCAAGAACACATCGAGCCAACGAATACCCCACCACACGCCCACAAGTCCGGCGATGACCAATAGGGTCAGCAACATATCTTTGAACAGTTGACCTGCATTAAAGCGCAGGGCAGGATGACTCAGAGATCTCCCTTGATAAAGACCCAAGATAGCCATGCCTAGGCTCGTGACGACGAGAACGCCTAACACCTGCATTAAAGGCCAACTGACGCGAACCGGAAAGCTTTGGGTGTCTCCTAAAACCGCACCGATGATCTGCTGAGCCGACAACCCAATTAAATTTAAACCCGCAAAGCCTAAAATAGCGATCAGCGCAAATGTGATGACAACTTCACGTTTACCCTGACCATAGATGGGGTAACCGTTGGGGCGATAGGCTTTTAGTGTGAGCAAACTCAGGAAGGTGCTGACGCTGGTGAGCAGCGTGTGCAATGACTCTGCCATGAGACTGAGCGATCGCACTCTCCAAGCGGCTGAAACTTTGACTGATAAAATGAGCAACATCAGCCAGAAAGAGGTGAATAAAATCAGACGAACTACCTGAGCGCGATTTTGTCCTTCAGTCATGGCCTGATGCTGCATTTATCCAAATATTATCGGTCATCACTAAGCTTGACTGTGTCATTGACGAGCGATAGTGATGCCTTGCCCAAGACGTAATGCTGATGCTGTCCTTGCTAATCTTTTTTTTCTAACTGCTCAAAGCTTATGCTAGAACCTTCTACAGCTCATCAGTCAGCGTCATTGGACGCCATTGACCTGGATGCTCTTGATATTCAACTCTTGGTATTGGATATTGATGGAACCATCGCCGGTCACTCTAACGAAATCAACGAACAGGTGTTGCAAGCCATCCGTGCGGCTCAGGCCAAGGGGATTCAGGTGGCGATCGCCACGGGTCGTATGTATCGTTCTGCCTTGCGCTTTCATCAAGCCGTCAATTCCACCCTACCCTTACTCGCTTACCAAGGGGCGTGGATTCAAGACCCAGCAACCGACAAAATTTATCAACACTTACCCGTCTCGCGCACTACGGCAGAACAATTGTTGGATTACTTCGAGAGTGAAGCGTTGCGCTCTCTTCTCTCTGTTCATTTCTATATCAACGATCAGTTGTATGTTCGAGAAATCACCTCGGAAACTAAAATCTATGCCCAACGCTCTAATATTCAACCCCAGCCCGTCGGTGACTTGCGTAATACTTTAAGTGATGAACCGACCAAAATTCTAGCCTTGAGTGATGACACAGCGATTATTGACCAACTCTGGGGGAGTTTGCGCCAACAATATACCCCAGCCGAGCTATATTTAACCAAGTCTGTGGCAACCTTTTTTGAAGCCACTCATCCTGCCGTGAATAAAGGGGCGGCTGTACGCTACCTCGCCGAAGAACTTCTGGGACTACAAGCCCACAATGTAATGGCGATAGGCGATAATTTTAATGATGTAGAAATGCTTGAATATGCAGGTTTAGGCGTTGCTATGGGCAATGCACCCAGTCAGGTGCAAGCTGTAGCGCAGTGGGTTGCCCCAACGGTTGAACAAGATGGTGCAGCCGCAGCCATTGAAGCGTTTATGTTGTAACTCACCAACCCCAAAAATAGCTAAAAATCAGAAAGGGAACCGACGACTGGCCGTGTTTCGTCTCGGTTCCCTTACTGGTTCGCTCCTCACACAACCAGAATGATACCTGAAAGCTGTTGATTTTGTCACTACCTGTGGGAAAAATTTTTTTGTCGTTATGTAAAATTATCTTCACAGCTCGATAGGAGCCGTTACATTCAGTTGGTCTTGTAGGAGCGATCGCAGCAACTTTTGCGTAATCGTCACTAATCCCAATCTCGCCTGAGCAAGCTGGGGAGTCTCGGTTTTAACCTCTCCCCAAATGCGGCAAGCGCTGTAAAATTTTTCAAACCCATGACTTACAGCATTCGCTAGTTCTAGCGCACGGGCTGGAGCCGGCTGCGTTAGATGCTCCATTCCATCGCAAAAGTGAGCTATCAACCCTCGTTCTGCCGGATGCTCTAACCGCAAACAGAGGGGTTTGCCCTCCATCTCTGGGTTGCCATCCAGCCAGGGAATAGGGCTAGGCTCCACCCATTCCCAGTTCAGAGTGATGCTGTCTAAGTCGCTCAGCTGAATCAAGCTTTGTCGGTGTGCCAAGCGCAGGAGTGAGCAGCAGCGGGCATGAGCATATTGAACTTTAAACAGAGAGTGAGCTGGGTTTGCTCGTTCAGCTTGCTGGCTTTGCTCAGACATCTGAGGGCGGGGAGAGGATAGAGGTTTATACCCTGTAGCACTCCAAGATAGCTGATTTTTTCCCTCACTCTCCTGTCCCCCATGAGGTAAGACAGGAGATGTTTGAATTAACTGTTGTAACCAGGTGGCTAAACCGCAATCGCTCAGGCGGAACTGAATCCAGCCTGGGGAGAACACCTCAATGCTGAAGTCTACGCAGACTTGACGAGGGATGGAAGATTGCTCCTGGAAATTTTGACGGGTGATGACTGGCTGCTCCCAGCTTCCCGTGTTTACATTTCCCGTATTTTGAATGCTAGTTGCCATGCTCTGAGCCAATTGATGTGCGATGTCGAGGGCTGGCAACTGCCAAATGGGTGCCAGCTTCAGTGCGATCGCCGATCGATAAATGATACCTCGATGATCAGACAAACGATGCACAGGAATCGTTTCAACCGTTATTTTGAACTTCTCAGAGAACTCATTTGTTACAAAGCTGCTACCGAATAAAGCGATCGAAGCTAAGATTTGTTGCTGTAAAACTGGCTTAATAGCGACAGAATTCCCCAACAAACTTATACTTAATGACCAACCGTTGGAAGTAATTTTTGTTACTTTTGACTCCATGTAAGATCTAAAAAAACTGGCGTTTTGCTCACGCTATCCTATATGAATTCATCATCCTCCGCATCAGAGGCATCTCGACCATTTTTAACCTGGCAACGGATTATAGACTGGGCGCAGGAACATTACCGTTATCGGACTTTCAGTAAAGATGAGCGAATACCCGCCCGTACTGGATTGGTGTATCTAGTACAGCGGGGGGCAATCCGGTTAGTAGGTACAGCGCAAGTGAGTGCGAGTACTGGTAAGTCAGCGTCTAAAGTATTGAATCAGACAGCGGATGAAACTTTTTTAGGTTTTGTGGGAGCAGGGCAACCCTTTGAAATTGTGGCGCAATCGCCATTTACACTTCAAGCTTATTCTCACGTCGATCAGACTTCCGTTGTCTGGATGTACTGGCATGACTTGGATAATTGGCCCCACTTTCGTCGAGAAGTGTTAGATGCATTTCGGTATCAGCATCAGCGCAAATTATTGTGGCTGAGTACCTTAGGACAGCGAAGAACCATTGATCGACTATTGGGATTTCTTACGTTATTAATAGAAGAATTTGGCGAACCTTGTAGCAATGGATACTGTTTACCGTTTCCTTTAACCCATGCACAAATCGGTAGTGCAATTGGTTCCACTCGTGTGACGGTAACTCGTTTGATGGGTAAACTTCGGCAACGTGAATTGATTTGTACCAAAGGAGATAATTTGATTTGCTTACCGGCTCAATCGATAGAAATTCCTCAGAATTAAATCATTGTTAAACGATTCAACTATTCCCCGGTGGTTGGTTTGATATAACAGGATCTGCGAACACTGAGGTTCTGGAAACTCAAATTGCACCATCCATTGACCCAAGGCTAGGCAGATCACGGCAAAGTCATCAACAATACGAGGTGGGCAGCCCAGAGTTTGAGCCTGGGCAAGTTTTTTACTCACCACTAATTTGCACTAATACACTTCTTGTTCGAGGGCCATCCAAGTCAAAAAACAAGACAGATTGCCAGGTGCCAAGAGCCAATTTACCATCCACCACAGGAATAATTTCACTGGTACTCAACATCATTGCTATTAGGTGAGAGTGAGCATTCATGGGTTCATCAGGAGGCACATCTCTTAAGTGAAGGTCATTATGAAGATACCGCTCTGATTCAGGAGCCAACTTTCTAAAATGTATCTTCGTATCTTCGAGTAATCTTTCTTCATATTCATTAATCGCTAAGGCTGTCGTTGTGTGTCGTGAGAAAACGATGACTTGACCGTTGGTAATGCCAGTTGTCTCCAGGATTTTCTCAATCTGAGGTGTGATGTTGTAAATCCCAATTCCCTTGTCTGTCTCTATTTCCATCAGTTCATGGGTCATGTGCATTGGGTCACCTGCTGCGGAAGCCGTGTATTCGTAGAACTTTTTCAACAAAAATCGCTGTTCCTATCCTCTCATGCCTCGAATGATGACATGACCATCCCTTTTGTAGAGGAGGCATGAATGCTAGGTGCGTAAAATTTGGTATAGTTTCTTACTCAGGGAAGGGTTGTTCTGCTAGTCTGTTTAAAAACTAGATAGCCTAACTTAAATAAACACAAAGATTGTTGGATTAAACTTAAACAAAATTTAACATTTTATCATGATCAAGCATTTCTCAGAAGACTGGATTAATGAATGGTGCCAACTCAATGGTTGGACTGATTTATATGTTGAGCGCTGCCACTATTGGGCTTTCCCACCGGGAGCTGTTATGCCTGAGCCAATTCCCAGAGAAGCACTCAAAGTGATCAAAGCTGAAAAGGGATTATGTGGTGAAGAGCGATTGTGGTCAATGGCAGCCGTGGTGGTAAGTTTAGTGGGTGCTCTGTTGACCTGTTGTCTTAAGTCTCCAATGCCAATCGTTGTGGCTTTTGGTTTTGGGGCAATCACCGTGGGTCTTCTGGAGGTTGAGCTGAACTAGGGTAGCACAGCCGCTATATCTTATTTTTAGCTCCCACTGAGCGCTCCATGGAAAGGTCTTGCTTTTTTGGGAGGCGGACTACCCATAATTTGACAAAAGAATTAAGCTGAGTGCTAGATAAAGATCTAAACTCAGGTTAACTAGCTGCTGTGAAAATTCTGCTAGTGGAAGATGATGAGCTTGTTGCCGAAGTTCTCAAGAAAGCTCTGACAGCTCAGCATTATCTAGTCGATTTGGCCGCTGATGGTCAGGAGGGTTGGGAACTAGCAGAAGCGTTTGAATACGATCTGATTTTGTTGGATTTAATGCTGCCAAAGCTAGACGGCCTTAGCTTTTGCAAACAGAGAAGGAGTATGGGCGATCGTACTCCCATTGTTATTTTGACCGGTCAGGATACCAGCACGAGCAAAGTCATCAGCTTAGACACAGGGGCTGATGACTATATCATAAAACCTTTTGATCTGCAAGAACTCCTCGCTCGAATTCGAGCCTTGCTGCGTCGTGGCAGTTCCAACGTGACGCCCGTGTTGGAGTGGGATGCCCTGCGTTTAGACCCCAGCAACTGCCACGTCACCTATAATGAGCAACTGTTGCATCTCACCGCCAAGGAATACGGTCTTTTAGAGCTGTTCTTACGCAACACACAGCGCATATTTAGCCAAAGTGCGCTGCTCGATCATCTTTGGTCGTTTGAAGAACCCCCTTCTGAAAATACGGTGAGGGCGCACATCAAAAGCTTACGGCAAAAGCTCAAAAAAGCTGGAGCGGCCTCGGATTTACTAGAAACGGTATACGGGTTGGGGTATCGATTGAAACCCAGAGAAGGCAAGTTACCCCATCCCTCTGCTCTATCCCAAGTCACGCGGGAGGTATCTCGACGTATACCCCAAAAAGCAGAAACAGCGAGTGCCTCACGTCCCGATTCCAACTCAGCGGCAACCTCACAAATTCCACCGGAACTGATTACTCTTTGGGAACGGAGTAAAGAAAAATATCGCGATCGCTTTAAGATTTTAGAGCAAGCTGTGGCGGCTCTCCTGACAGATACGCTCAGCGAAGAATTACGACAACAAGCTCAGATGCAGGCGCATACCCTATTAGGCTCACTCGGTAGTTTTGGCTTAATAGACGCTTCTCGTCTCTCCCGTGAGATTGAACAGAGGTTTCAAACCCACAAAGCCCTGAATCCAGCGGAAAAAGAGCAGTTATCTCAGCAGGTTTCAGCCTTATGGCAAGTGCTGGAGCAACCCATGACTCCTAAGGAATCGGTGGAGACGGTACAAGAAACCGAACTCAATCAACCGACGAGTGTAGAGCCAAAACCTCGACTGTTAGTCGTTGAGGACGATGTTGCGCTAGCACTGGCTTTAGTTTCCGAAGCATCATCCTGGGGAATACAGGCAGACATTGCCACTGATTTAGCTAAAGCGAGAGAGACTCTTGCCCAGATCCGGCCCGATGTTGTACTCCTAGATTTGTGCTTCCCAGAGTCAGCCGAGAACGGTTTTGATCTGTTAACCGAACTGACATTAGAGCAACCACCGGTACCGGTGGTTGTATTTACGGCACAGGAAAGTTTTGCTCAACGGGTGAAAGTGGCTCGTTTAGGCGGACGAGGGTTTCTGCAAAAGCCTGTAACTCCGACTCAAGCCATGGAAGTCATCGCCCAAGTTCTGCAACAATCCAGTAAGACGGAAGCCAACTTGCTATTGGTAGACGATGATCCTCAGCTCTTGGATTTGGTTCGCACCCTACTAGAGCCTTGGGGATTCAATCTGACGCTGCTAGACGACCCCCAGCAGTTCTGGGATACTTTAGAAGAAACAGCACCCGATTTGCTGATTTTGGATGTGGAAATGCCCGAATTGAGCGGAATTGATCTTTGCCAAGTCGTCCGTAATGACCCCCGTTGGAGTGAACTGCCGGTGCTGTTTCTCTCGGCTCGTACTGATATAGACACCATCCAAGCGGTGTTTACCGTCGGTGCCGATGACTATGTGAGTAAGCCAATTGTCGGGCCAGAGTTAGTCGCTCGTATCCTAAATCGGTTGGAACGAACTAAAATCTTGCGTAAACTCCGAAAATTTATCAGCTAATTCCAAGTTTTTTAACTCTATTGATAGGGGTAACGATTAAAGCCTCAATGTACACTTTTTTGCAATTAATTTTGCCATGAAGGCTACAATTATTTTAGGCAATTCCAAAAACAGTAAAGCTTAGGCTTCGCTGATATCCAGTCTCTACACATAGAGTCTAGGATTGAGTTGTCATGTAAGCCATACAACTTTCGTCTTCATCAACGTTGGAGTCGATGCTCACAAAATTCATAGGCCGTTCATCACCGCTGTTTGATTTCTTGCCGCATCACTCCTCAAGAAAGCAGTAAAACTCTACTGTTCTAGCTGTGATCAAAGGTTTCTCAAACGCTAGAAGAGAGATGGGCGTTCTATCCTCAGTACCGATTACAACACAATCGCGACCACAAAACAGCCGTGAACCCAAAAAATAGGGCGGTGGGGTGTACCACATCCGCTCAGAAGATTAAACAAGACAAGCCTCCGCCTGACACCGTAAGTCGTTAGTACGGGAAACCGGTCCCATCGGAACACTAAGGTTAGAGGCGCTTTTCCGGCAGGCTAATCAACAGTAGTCAATGGGTTAACAAATCCCGGATGAATCAGGAAGAAAATCTTAGCAATGGATAGCGTTTTGGGAGCGGCACTCCACCTTGATACAACGCTCTTGGGAAAGAAAACGAACAATGGTGACAAGCGAACTGGGTCTGAGCTTGCTGATTCTTCTAACTTTAGCCACGCCGACAACGCAGTCCAGTGTCATAGGGCTATTGGCATCCAGCCTGATGTTAGGCATGATGTGGCTCGTGTATTTCTGGCATCGCCAAATCCACCAGCGCCAACAAACAGAAGCCGACTTTCAAGCCTTCTACAATCATGCACCTTGTGGATATTACTCTGTTGATCAAAACGGTGTGTTAAGCGCGATTAATGATACCCAATTGCGCTGGTTAGGTTACAACCGAGAGGATGTGATCGGCTCGCTTAAGCTCACAGATTTCATGATTCCTGAGGATGTAGCCTCCTTTGCCCAAATCTTTGCCCGTATCCAGTCTCAGGGTGAAGTCAAAGATGTAGAAATTCAGATGAGTCGTAAAGATGGGACAAGCCTCTGTGTACTCTTGAGTGCTGTGGCGATCAAAAATGCGCTCGGTCAATTGGTTGGGGCTTGTGGCACTATTTTGGATATCACCCAGCGGAAACAGACGGAAGATGCGCTGCGCCAGAATGAAGAACGCTTTCGGTTGGCGATCGATCATATTCCCGATGGCTTCGTCATCTATGATGAACAACGACGGTTACAGTTTGTGAATTCTGAAGGGCTAAGGCGGAGTGGACATTCCCAGGCAGAACTGCTGGGACACACCGACGAAGAAATCTATCCACCTGAAATCACCGCTCAATATCTACCGACTCTGCTCACAGCCATAGAGACACGCCAGTTACAAACCTCAGAATGTACACTCACGTTGCCCACCGTTGGGACTTTTACCGTAGTGGTAACCTACGTCCCACTCCTCAATGAACAAGGGGAAATCACATCGATTCTGGGTATCACCCACGATTTGAGCGATCGCAAACGGGAAGAAGAAGCGTTACGAGAGAGTGAAGCACGAGTCCGTTTAGCCTTAGAAGCCACTCAAATCGGCACTTGGGACTGGGATCTTTTAACCAATCAGATGACTTGGTCGAGTGGGGATCAACAGGTGTTTGGTCTGACCAACGGAACTTTTGAGGCAACTTATTGTACCCTTGAAACTTGTCTTCCTCCTGAAGAACGGGATTCCCTGCTCGGTGCCGTGAATCGTTCTCGTCGAACAAGGCGTGAATTCCATCACGAATTCCGCTTGATGTGGCCCGATGGTAGTCTGCACTGGGTGGAAGGAAAGGGCAAGTTTTTCTACAACGAAGCAGGACAAGCCATCCGCATGGTTGGCACCCTCGTGGATATTAGTGAGCGCAAACAAGTTGAGGCTCAGTTACAGCAGAGTGAAGAAAAGTTCCGTCAGTTAACCGAAAACATCAATAAAGTGTTTTGGATGACAACAGCGGATTTAAGTGAAATGCTGTATGTCAGTCCCGCTTATGAGCAAATCTGGGGACGTAGTTGTGAAAGCTTATACGCTAATCC
Source organism: Stenomitos sp. (assembly GCA_036704025.1). Classification (GTDB taxonomy): domain Bacteria; phylum Cyanobacteriota; class Cyanobacteriia; order Cyanobacteriales; family Coleofasciculaceae; genus Allocoleopsis. Next base: position 1,617 of record DATNQL010000677.1, on the reverse strand, counting down.
GAAATCCTTTGCCGAAACCATTCATCCCGAAGATCGACAACAAACGCTCGCGAGATTTGAGAATAACACGACCCAAGAGTTTGATGTTGAATATCGGATTGTCCAACCAGACGGCTCCTGGCGCTGGATTAGAGACCGTTGTTTTCCCATCCGAAACCATGCAGGAGAGGTTTACCGCCGCGCCGGGATTGCCCAAGACATTACCGAGCAAAAACAAGCTGAGACCAATCTGCGACAGACGAACGAAGACTTAGAACGTCGAGTTGCTCTAAGAACCACAGAATTACAAAAAGCCAATCAGCTATTGCAACGCGAACTGCTGGAACGGGAGCAAATGGAACAGGCGCTGATCCTCGCCTATCAACACTTACAGTTCCATGTCGAAAACACCCCTTTAGCTGTGATTGAGTGGGACTGTAAATATCGCCTGATCAATTGGTCAAAACAGGCAGAGAAAATATTCGGTTGGACAAGCGAAGAAGTCATGGGTAAGCATCCCCAGGCATGGAAGTTTATCCATGAACAGGACAGCGAACGAGTGAATCAGGTGATGGAGCAGTTAGCCACCGGCTCTCAACCGCGCAATCTGAGTGATAATCGTAACTACACCAAAGATGGCAGAGTCATCGACTGCGACTGGTACAACTCAGCGTTGTCTGATGCCTCTGGCAACTTAGTCTCGATTTTGTCCCTTGTTCAGGATGTCACGGAGCGTAAACGAGCTGAAGCCGAACTGCGCCAAGCTTATGACCAATTGGAAATTCGCGTTCAAGAACGAACACGAGAACTGTTCAAGGCGAATAAAGAGTTAAAGAGTGAAAATACCGAACGTAAGCGGGTAGAGGCAGAACTCAATACCCGTGCCAGACAGCAAGCCGCTGTTGCCGAACTCGGTCAACAGGCACTAGCAGGTAAGCCACTCGACCCTCTAATCAACCAAGCTGTGGCTCTGGTTGCTCAAATTTTAGAGGTAGAGTACTGCAAGGTTCTAGAACTTCTTCCCGATGGAAAAGCCGTGCTGTTACGTGCGGGTGTGGGTTGGCAAGAAGGACTGGTAGGAGAAGCTACGGTCAGTATTGAGCTTGATTCTCAGGCTGGCTATACCTTACTCTCAAGAGAGCCTGTGATTGTAGAAGATTTGGGGAAAGAAGTACGGTTTAGCGGACCCTGTCTCCTGCATCAGCATGGCATAAAAAGTGGTATCAGCGTGATTATTCCCGGTCAAAACCGTCCCTATGGGGTATTAGGAGCCCATAGCACTCAATACCGGAAGTTTACTAAAGATGATATTCACTTTCTCCAAGCGACCGCCAATGTGCTGGCGACCGCCATCAACCGCCAGCATGTAGAAGAGGCACTCCGTCAGGCTCATGATGAGTTAGAAATTCGGGTTCAGGAACGGACAACAGACCTAGAAAAAGCGAATACCGAACTTCAGCAGAAAATTATTGAGCTACAGCAGGCACAAGAAGAACGTGCCACACTGAGCGCTATTCTGGAAGCAACTCCTGATATCGTTGCAACAGCCAGCGTTGATGAACAAGTATACTACCTCAACAGTGCCGCTCGGAAGGTATTTGGATTTGGGGAACAAGAGGATTTTGCCAATTTCACCCT
>DATNQL010000676.1:0-8849 GCA_036704025.1 Stenomitos sp. | reverse complement strand
TGTCAAGTTCGGCTTCACCCCCCAAGCAGAAATCTGGAATGGACGCTTGGCAATGCTGGGTTTTGTTATTGCCATAGCGATTGAATTGTTCTCGAATCAAGGTGTTCTACACTTTTGGGGACTCCAGTAGGTAAATGTATTGCCCCATCAATCTCATAAGACAAACCTAGGAGGTTTACTAAGACCTCCTAGGTTTTTTAGGTCTTGTGTTTGGCGTCTCCTAAACTAGAGTAAAGAACTGTTGCAATAAGACAGCAAACAAAACGCCTATGACCACTGCTGCACCGGTTAAAACTCAGTATGAAGCAATTATTGGTCTAGAAACCCATTGTCAACTGAGTACCGAAACTAAGATTTTCTCTCATTCCTCTACAGAATTCGGTGCGACTCCCAATACCAACATCGATCCGATTTGTTTGGGATTGCCTGGGGTATTGCCTGTGCTGAATGAAAAGGTACTGGAGTACGCCGTCAAAGCAGGTTTAGCCCTGAATTGCCAGATTGCCCCCTACAGTAAGTTTGACCGGAAACAGTATTTTTATCCTGATCTGCCCAAAAATTACCAGATTTCTCAATTCGATTTACCTATTGCCGAGCACGGCTGGCTAGAAATTGAACTCCCTGACGAGGCAGGTAACCCGATCCGCAAAAAGATTGGTATCACTCGTCTTCACATGGAGGAAGATGCGGGAAAACTCGTTCACGCCGGGAGCGATCGCCTTTCGGGTTCCACTTACTCTTTAGTCGATTACAACCGTGCAGGTGTACCCCTAATCGAAATTGTCTCAGAACCCGATATGCGTTCTGGGCAAGAGGCGGCAGAATATGCCCAGGAATTACGCCGAATTATGCGCTACATCGGTGTCAGCGATGGCAACATGCAGGAAGGTTCGCTACGCTGCGATGTGAATATTTCTGTGCGTCCCTTGGGACAGAAGGAGTTTGGCACCAAAGTCGAAATCAAAAACATGAACTCCTTCAACGCTATTCAGAAGGCGATCGAATACGAAATTGAGCGGCAAATTGCGGCGGTTGAAGCTGGAGAACGCATCATTCAAGAAACTCGCCTGTGGGAAGAAGGTAGCCAACGCACGATTAGTATGCGGGTAAAGGAAGGTTCCAGCGACTACCGCTACTTCCCCGAACCTGACTTACCTCCGATTGAGGTAACGAAGCAGCAATTAGAGCAATGGGGTAGTGAACTCCCTGAACTTCCCGCTCAAAAACGTCATCATTATGAAAGCGAACTGGGACTTTCTGCCTATGATGCTCGCGTGCTAACGGACGATCGCCAAGTGGCAGAGTATTTTGAAGTGGCGGTTGCTACGGGGGCTAATGCTAAACAAACGGCTAACTGGGTGATGGGAGATATTGCGGCTTATCTCAACAATGAGAAAGTGGCGATCGCAGAAATTGCCCTCAAGCCAACAACGTTGGCAGAACTGATCAATTTAATTGAAGACGGCACCATTAGCGGTAAGATTGCCAAAGACATCTTACCTGAACTGCTCTCTCAAGGGGGTTCGGCTAAAGAATTGGTGGAACGTAAGGGTCTGATCCAAATCTCTGACTCTAGTCAACTCGAAGCCATTATCGATGAAGTGATTGCGGCTAACCCCAAGGAACTAGAACAATATCGCAAGGGCAAAACCAAGCTCCAAGGCTTCTTTGTCGGGCAAGTGATGAAGCAAACCAGTGGACGGGCTGATCCTAAGCTAACCAACCAAATCTTGAGCAAGAAGTTGAATGGCTAAGATGGGGCGGCTCCTCTAGATTCATCAAACTCAGATATAAACTTCACAAAAATCACACAATAAGGGGTAACACCCCTCACCCCTATCTTGTTATAGTGTGCTTAGTAGATGCACCCTGATAGTCGGGAGAGTCGCTTCAAGTGGCTCTCCTTTTTTTGTGCCGAAAAACACCGGTCAGAAAAAAACTTGAATAGGGGGTGACACCCCCCACCCCCAAGCTTTATACTTGTGAGAAGTAGATGCACCCTGATGATCGGGAGAGTCGCCTCAAGTGGCTCTCTTTTTTTTTGTATCAATACCAGCCGCTTCGCTATCTAACTCCCTGAGACTTGATATAATCGCCTCTCAAACAGGAGTCAAGCTTTTCAGGAGGCGTCATGTCAGACTGGCAGGAAATTACAGGTGGTGTTACAGCTCCCAAAGGATATCGAGCGGCAGGAATTACCGCTGGGCTGAAACCTTCAGGGCTTCCCGATTTAGCGTTGATTTTGTCAGAAGTAGACGCCATCTCAGCCGGTGTTTTCACAACCAACCAAGTGTGCGCGGCTCCCGTAGAATACTGCCGTCAGCGACTACAAGCCAAAGCTAGTACTCGTGCCATCTTAGTCAATGCGGGACAAGCCAATGCCGCAACGGGTGAGCAAGGTAGAAAAGATTCCCTGGAAAGTGCTCAAGCCTTAGCTCAAGCGCTGAACATTCCACCCGAATCCATTTTGATTGCTTCGACGGGTGTGATTGGGCAACGCATTCGCATGGATGCTTTATTGTCAGGAATTCCTCAACTCGTCGCCGCCGCCTCAGAAACGGGTTCGGATGCAGCCGCGCGCTCCATTATGACGACAGATTTAGTCCCCAAATCCATCGCCTTAGAAACCACCATTGGCGATCGCACCGTGCGGGTGGGTGGCATTTGCAAAGGTTCTGGCATGATTCATCCCAACATGGCAACCCTGCTGGCATTTGTTACTTGCGATGCTACTGTCTCTACAACCTTGTGGCAACAAATGTTGAGTCGGGCAGCAGATAAAAGTTTTAACCAAATTACCGTGGATGGGGATACCAGTACCAACGATACCCTAATTGCTCTGGCCAATGGTCAATCCCGAACCGCTGCTATTACCGAAATGGGGCCAGAAGCGGAAAAATTAGAGGCGATGCTAACAGCGGTTTGTCAACATTTAGCCAAAGCGATCGCACGGGATGGAGAAGGGGCAACTTGTTTAATTGAAGTACAAGTTTCGGGCGCAGCCGATGACAAAGCAGCACGTCAAATTGCCCGAAGTATTGCTGGCTCATCTTTGGTTAAATCGGCAATATTTGGTCGTGATCCCAACTGGGGCAGAATTGCCGCCGCCGCCGGTTATGCAGGAGTACCCTTTGAACAGGAAAATCTCAGAGTTCAGCTAGGAGATTTCTTAATGATGGAAAATGGTCAACCTCTGCCTTTTGATCGAGCGGCAGCAAGTAATTATCTCAAACAAGCAGCGGCGGGTGAATATTTAAAAGAGGATACGGTTTTAATTTCCGTGAGTGTTGGTAATGGACAGGGTACGGGTAAGGCTTGGGGTTGTGACTTGAGCTATGACTATGTGAAAATTAACGCCGAATATACGACATAGGTTGATCAGTTGTCAGTTCTTCGTTGTTTGTTACAACTGTAAAAGGACAGGCGTCTCATCTGTCCTAAAAACTGACTACTGACAACAGGAATTCAGGAGCTGGGATATAGCTGTGTTCATAGAATTACCTTCATCCAGTTACAATCAGCGAATTTCTGTAGTCGGCACATCTGGCTCCGGTAAAACAACCTTGGCGCGTCAAATTTCCCAACGTCTTGCTATTCCCCATGTAGAACTCGATGCACTCCACTGGGAACCGAATTGGACAGAAGCACCGCTTGATATTTTTCAAAAACGTGTAGAACAGTCGCTAAGTACTAATAACTGGGTTGTGGATGGCAATTACAGCAAAATACGCCCGATCATCTGGAGTCGGGCTAATACAGTTGTCTGGCTCGACTATCCTCTACCCATCATTATGGGGCGACTGTTACAGCGAACGTGGCGACGAGTTGTGATGCAAGAAGAACTTTGGAGTGGAAACCGGGAGACATGGCAACAAACATTCAGCCACAATTCTATCTTGATGTGGGCACTAAAGACCTATCACAAAAATCGAAAAAAGTATCCTATTCTTTTGGCTCAACCTGAATATATCCATCTCAAGATAGTGCATTTAAATTCCCCCAAAGCTACAGACAATTGGCTGGCAAATTTGACAGTATAAAAAGTGTGATTCGCTCGCCAGTGCAATCGCCCTACTGTTGTCACCCCGGACAAAATATCATGAGCAACAAATATGGGATCATTTGCCTTGCCTTAATTTTGGGATTAGTCCTTCTACCCCGTTTAACACTCGCTCAAGCATCAGGTGTGCTGGAATCGCGGATAGCTCGAATAGAAGCTGAAAATTTTCAATTGCGATCGCAAGTTAGCCGCATTGAGTCTCAGTTAGCAATACTGAGCGGACGTCCTCTTTCATCTGCCCAACGGTTGAACCGAAATATACCCACTCCCCAAATTTCTTCTAGAACGAATAGACAGCCAGTGTCTTCGTCAGATCCGATGTTTGAGCGCCTTGCAACCTTAGTGATTGAACTTAAAGAGCGCGTACAATCCCTAGAATCACAAGTTGCTCAACTCAAAAAGCCACAAAGATAAAATTGTTCACTGTCTGGATTGAATGACTTAAAGACTGCTGTTTTAGGGATACAAGCGACACCTCGAGTCTGGTGACATCCTGTGAGGATTGCACCAAAAACGGAGTAGCTTGACCACGACCACAACACAGATCTAAAACCTAAGATTCTAAAGAAATTGTTAAGCCCTGCCAGAGGAGTTGGTGAAAGCGCACTTCTGCACCTACACTCAGCGCAGCCAGCCGAGCGATACTCTCATACAGCCACTGATATTGATAACTCTAAGTCCTTAAAATACTTGCTATGGCTGATGTCCTGGTAAAGATGTATGTTTATTACTGAGAATTCAAACCACTAAGAGAATATATTGTTAAAATCAGTAACAAATATGAAAGTTTTTGGAAGCTGTAACTACTATGGGCTGTGTTGGGGTTTTATTACTAAATTTGGGAGGACCCGATGAGTTAAGGGATGTCCGTCCCTTTCTATACAACTTATTTTCGGACCCCGAAATTATTCGATTACCCTTCTCCTGGCTGCAAAGTCCCCTGGCTTGGTTAATTTCCACACTACGTGCGAAAAAATCTCAAGAAAACTACCGACAAATCGGTGGGGGTTCACCGTTGCGGCGCATTACAGAGGCTCAGGCTCAAGCTCTCCAAGAACATTTGCAACAAAGCGGGAAAGACGCCAGAGTTTATATCGGTATGCGTTACTGGCATCCGTTTACAGAAGAAGCGATCGCCCGGATTAAGCGCGATGGGATTACAGATTTAGTCATTCTACCTCTGTATCCTCAATTTTCTATTAGTACCAGTGGTTCCAGCTTCCGTCTCCTGGAAAAAATTTGGCAAGAAGACCCAGCCCTTAACCGAATTAACTATACCGTCATTCCTTCGTGGTACCAGCAGCCCGGTTACCTGCAAGCCATGGCGCAGTTAATCGCCCAAGAACTCGATCAGTTTCCCAATCCTGACTCTGTTCACATTTTCTTCAGTGCTCATGGCGTTCCTGTCAGTTACGTCACAGAGGCCGGCGATCCTTACCAAAAAGAAATTGAGGATTGCACCGCCTTAATTATGCAAACCCTCAATCGGCCTAATCCCCATACTCTGGCTTATCAAAGTCGAGTTGGCCCGGTAGAGTGGCTCAAACCCTATACAGAAGATGCCCTTCAAGAATTAGGGACTCAAGGTATCGAAAATTTGCTCGTGGTACCGATTAGCTTTGTCTCAGAACACATCGAAACGATGCAAGAAGTCGATATTGAGTATCGGCACCTCGCAGAAGAATCGGGTATTGGCAGCTTTCATCGTGTACCCGCCCTCAATACCCATCCTGTATTTATTGAATCCCTGGCAACTTTGGTGGTTGACTCGCTCAATGCCCCCAGCCGCCAGTTTTCTGAAGTCATCCGTCCCACGAAGAAAGTCAAGATGTATCCTCAAGAACGTTGGGAGTGGGGAATGACTACAGCCGCAGAAGTATGGAATGGTCGCCTAGCGATGATTGGTTTTCTGGCTTTGGTGTTGGAATTAATTAGCGGTCAGGGACCTTTGCATTTTGTTGGCTTATTGTAAAGGTCAATAGTAATTCAGAATCAACAGTAGGGTGCGTTCAAACGTACTCTACTGTTTACTGTTTTGATCGCTTATCATCAAAACAACAAAGCTGTAAAGGCGTGAGTTAATTACGCCTCTACAGGGTTGCAGTATCGGGTAAAACGCGGTCGATTGTGCTGAAATTAGTTCATTCGCCGCTTGCGCCTTCTGGCAACAGCTTTCCGCTTTTTCTTTTCGATGGGGGTCTCAAAGTGACGTAAACGCTTCATATCTGCAAATATTCCAGCCTTAGACACTTGACGCTTGAAGCGTCTTAGTGCAGACTCAATGCCTTCATTTTCACCGACAACCACTTGGGTCATGCTATCTTCTCCTGAGCGTGAACAAATAATTTAGTATGAATGATGCCTATCATCCATGTAAATTTCTAACAAATGGGTGATAACAAGCAGTTGAATGCACTGCTCTGTTTATGAATTAGCGTCAAAGCAGCGCTATCGAATATATGCTCACCGCACGTTGATCACCTCACACTACTGGAGTAAAGGGAGAGCAACTTCTGGCTGTTGAGTTGCATCGGGTTGACGAAAAGGTTGATTAACTAAATTTTTGATGTCTGGAGAACCCAGCTTAGTAACGGCGTGAGTAGCTACCACTACGTTTTTGATCTTCGCGAGGCTTTGCCTTGTTGACTTTTAGACTACGACCCATCCATTCCGCACCATCAAGCTCTTGAATCGCTGCATCTTCTTCAGCTTCTGTTTCCATCTCTACAAAACCAAACCCACGAGAGCGACCTGTTTCACGGTCTGTTGGAATTTGAACACGTTTTACAGTTCCGTATTCCGCAAAAACGCTACTCAGATCTTCTGATGTAACCTGGTAGGAAAGGTTACCTACATAGATTGACATAAAAAGTCTCCAGAATCAAATAACGCAGAGATTTAGATCCGGAGAGACGCCTGTAAATACCCAACAGAAACACTGCCACCGAACATAATTCTCGCTAACTACCCTAGCACATCAAATTGTCACCTAGCCAGCCAATTGTGCGAAGGAATAGAAGACATCTAGACATATCCTAAAGGTCATCGAATCTCATCATTCAGGGTTTCGCTCATTAACGACTCTTCTTTTAATTAGCGTAGAGAGCCGTTCTGAAAGATGGACTGAGCAAGTTTATGGTAAGGCAGCTATCGCCTGCTCAATTAATTCAACACCTTGCTCAACGGTTTCAATTACAGCCAACTGCCCTCGCAATTCAGCGGCTCCAGGAAAGCCTTTAGTATACCAAGTCATGTGCTTTCTGGACTGACGAATGCCGCGATCGCCTTTATACTCCCACAAAGCTTGCAGATGTTCTCGCGCACATTCTAGACGTGCTTCGGGCGTCGGTGGCTGCAATAATTGTCCGGTTTTCAAGAAGGAGTCAATTTCTCCCACTAGAAAGGGATAGCCGAGTGTCCCTCGCGAACACATCACCCCATCTGCACCCGTTTGTTCTAAGCAATTGACGGCTGCCTCAACCGAGAAAATATCGCCATTGGCAATGACGGGGATCGAGAGAATCTCCTTCACTCGTCCAATCCATTCCCACTGGGCATTGCCATTGTAACCTTGGGCGCGGGTACGTCCATGAACCGTAATCATCTGTGCCCCGGCATCCTCCATGCGTTTGGCAAATTCTAGGATATTAATCTCCTGATCGGTCCAGCCAATGCGGGTTTTGACGGTAACGGGGACAGTAACCGCTTGGACTACAGCCCGCACAATCGCCTCAGCGGTTTCCGGTTCCCGCAATAGAGAGGAACCGCCACCGTTTTTCGTGATTTTGTTAACCGGGCAACCCATATTAATATCCACCGTATCCGCTCCTTCCTCAACTGCTCTCTGGGCGGCTTCCGCTAAAAAATCGGGACGGCAGTCAAATAATTGAATACTAATGGGTCGTTCGTTAGGGTCTACCTCCATAATCTTAGGCAGAGCTTTAGCGTAGCGTAGCCCGGATGCATGAACCATCTCGGTGTACATCATCGACTCTGGGGCATAGCGCCGCACCAGACGGCGAAACACCAAATCCGTGACACCAGAGAGGGGTGACTGTAAAACCCGGCTGTTCACTGGCAAAGAGCCTATCTTCAGCGGTGTGGAGAGTCGGGCTTTCAAGCTGGGAGATAGGGAAACCATAGAAGGGATATTGCCGCAATTGAGCTTTTTTATTCTACTGAGTGCAGCGTGGCGGAAATAACTATCCAGTTGAAAAAGGTTAAAAAGCTTACTGTATAGGCTTTCCTGCCTTCTGCCTTCTGACTTGAAAGTGGGGTGTAGGGTGTGGGGGAGGACTATTTTCATTCATGGCGGTGAATTTTTTTCATCGGGACTGCCTTCTTGTACTGAGTATGAAAAAACCCCCTGTTGGGGGCTGATTCTCTGAGCAAGTATTAAAAAAATACTTAAATTAAATACACCAGAGTAAACAGAACAATCCACACGACATCAACAAAGTGCCAGTAAAGCTCTGCGGCTTCTGGGCCAAAGTGTTCTTGAGCCGAGTAGTGGCTTGGATTTCGCGATCGCCACAAGACTGACAAAATTAACAGCAGACCCACCGTGACGTGCAAACCGTGGAAGCCGGTGAGAACAAAAAAGGAGCTAGTAAACACATTGTTGGTCAGGCCAAATCCCAGATGAGCATACTCATAAGCCTGTCCAGCCAAAAAGATAGCCCCCATAATCGCGGTGAGAATGTACCAGAACCGCAGCCCGGACACATCGTTTTTCTTAATCGCCGTGTCACCTCGATGCATCACAAAACTGCTGGAAATCAGAATCAAG
>DATNQL010000675.1:0-2576 GCA_036704025.1 Stenomitos sp. | reverse complement strand
CTGCCTCCTGCCTCCTGCCTTCTTGCACTAGCGAATGGAACCCGATACCAGCTTCCGCACTTGGCTCAGCAGCTCTTCGCGAGTATAGGCTCCCTTTTGCAGGATATTTTCCACATAGCCATTGAGCTGCTGCCGGTCTTCTGCGGTGATTTCTTTAGCCGTTAAAATGACAACCGGAATGGAACGCCATGCTTCGTTTTGTTGCAACACATTGACAAAGGTGAATCCATCCATTTGAGGCATCATTAAGTCCAGCAAGATTAACTCCGGTCGCTGGTTGGTCATTTGCTCCAAGGCAACCTGACCGTTTTCAGCTTCCATCACCGTCCATTGTTCTTTTTCCAACATCCGGCGCATCATCTCGCGAGTAGGTGCATCATCTTCAACCAGCAAGAGTCGGCAGGGGTGACGCTCACCTCGATATTTATTGAGAATAGCGCCTAAGCGATCGCGGTCAATTGGTTTTGTTAAATAATCCGATGCACCTAAGGCATAACCTATATTCTTGTTATCCACGATCGTGAGCATAATGACCGGAATATTTGCTAATTCAGGATTCGCCTTCAGTCCCGATAGCACAGCCCAGCCATCCATTCGGGGCATCATCACATCCAGTGTGATGGCATCCGGTTGTAATTCCTGCGCTAAAAGCAACCCCTCCTCCCCACTAAAGGCACTAGCGACCCGAAATCCTTCCTTACTGAGAAAGCGATGCATCAAGTCATGCACGGTTGAGTCGTCATCAATCACCAGAATGGTTTTCGCTCCAGGAGGCACTAGAGTCGATTTCAAAGGCAATGATGGAGTAGGCTGAGCTTTAGGGTCGAGGACGATGGTTGGAAGGTGGATGGTAAACGTAGAACCCTTGCCCACCTCGCTTTCCACCGTCACATCTCCTCCCATCATCTGGCAGAGTTTCTTGGTAATGGCTAACCCCAGTCCAGTGCCACCATACTGACGAGTAGTTGAAGCATCCGCCTGAGTAAACGCCTCAAATAGCCTCGACATTTGTTCCGCAGTCATGCCAATCCCCGTGTCCGTCACCTGGAAGGTGATCCAATCTTGAGGATTTACAGGAAGAGGGGATGAGGACATGCTGATGGCTTCTCCATTTTGAATGGGAATGGAAGAATTCTCCCCATCTCCACCTCTCCCCCGACTCAGCGTCAGAGTAATCGTACCCTGTTGGGTAAACTTGCAGGCATTGCTGAGGAGGTTAAATAGACTCTGACGTACTTTCGTCAAGTCAGCGTGCATCGAGCCGAGTTCGTTGCCAAACTGTATTTTGAGGACATTACTGTTCTTATCCACCAAAGGTTGGAGAGTCATCACCACATCCTCCGCCATCGCCGAGATATCGAACGTTTCCAGATACAGTTCCATCCGACCGGCTTCAATCTTCGAGAGGTCGAGAATGTCGTTAATGAGTCCAAGTAAATGCTTACCGGCGGCGTGAATCTTTTGCAAGTCAGGAATAAAGTCTTCCTGTTCTAAATCTTCGGCTTCCTCTTGCAACATCTCACTGTAACCAATAATTGCATTTAGGGGTGTACGCAGTTCATGACTCATGTTGGCGAGAAATTGGCTCTTGGCACAGTTGGCGATTTCTGCCGCTTCTTTAGCCTGTTGTAGTTCAGCTTTGACTCGTTCGCGTTCGGTAATATCATTAATGAGCGAAGTGACACCCATCACCTTGCCGTCATCGTTAATTAATACCGTGTTGTACCAATCACAAGTGATGACACTGCCGTCTTTCGTCACGTTTTCATTCGTGCTCCGAGTGCCACCCTGTTGAGAGAGAAGGGCTTGCCAGACTTGGTTCACCTGCTCTTTGACATTTTCGGGCACAATTAATCCTGCCGCATGACGACCGATGGCTTCGCTTTTGCTGTAACCAAAAATAACTTGTGCTGCCGGGTTCCATTCCACCACTTCAAAATTCACATTCCATTCAATCACGGCTAGGGATGTGTGTTCTAAATGGAAGGAAAGTCGTTGTTGGGATTGTGTCAGTTCTTCTTCTGCTTGTTTGCGACGCGTGATATCTTGAACAGCACCTTCGTAATAGAGGATTTTTTCTTGAGTATCTCGGACGGCGCGAGCACTCTCTGAAATCCAGATAATTTTGCCGTTTTTGCCATAGATTTGAGACTCAAAATCAGATACCGTGCCATGCTTTTGAATCAAATGTTTGAACTCGGTTCTGCGATTCTGGTCAACATAAAGTTGTTCTGAAATATTCGTGAGATGAGTAATTAATTCCTCCGGTGATTCGTAGCCATAGATGCGAGCCAGAGCGGGATTAGCACTCAGATAATGTCCATCAAGGGTGGTCTGAAAAATTCCATCAACGGCATTTTCAAAAATAGTACGATATTTCTGTTCAGCTTCCCGCAGAGCGTTTTCCGATTGTCTGCGTTTATTCTGACTGCGAATAAAAGCCGATAGAACATAAAGAACGACGGCTAGAACAAGGAAAGAAAAAGTCAAAACTCGATATTTCTTCCAGGAAAAATCGTTAATCCGTTTTTGTAATAAGCCATCGAGAGCGATAGATACTTGGTCAAAAGCATGGC
>DATNQL010000674.1:0-22558 GCA_036704025.1 Stenomitos sp. | reverse complement strand
GTCTTTTTGAGTACCTTGCCAGCATACCCTGAGACTTTGCAAGGCTTCAGGCCAATGGGCAATTTCCCGCATTTTTTCTAGGCGCGGGAAGGCTGCACCATCATGAACGATTTGAAAGGCTTTGGTTGAGAGCATCCAATCGGTGATGGGATTGGAACCATAAGGGAATGAGAGTGCCTGATAGGGAAAAGAGCTGGCAATTAACCCCGTTGTATAGCCACCTTGCAATAGCATTAAGCAAGAAGCAAGAGCGGTGCCAAAGGCGTTTTCCCAATCGAGAGGTAACTGACGAAAGTTAGTGGCGAGAGGGATTAACTCTACGCCAAGGCTTGCGAGTAATGCTTTTGATTTTTCTGCTGCTTTGGCAAAGGGCTGCTGCTCTTCGAGGGGAATATCCAGCCCATGTATCATTAAACCAGCTTGGAGATTTCGCTGCCATCGACCACAGCGCTCGCTGCGATGGCGAAAAACGGTGAAGCAACTATCAACGCCCCCGGAGAAAGCGGCTATAGCTTGATCGGAGGAGTCAGCTGGAGGTTGCTCTTGCTCCACTTCGGCACTAATTTTAACAGGATGATAGCGCTGTGGTTCCCAGGCTGACCAAGCGGCTTGAAATTCCTCCAAATTTTGCAGCAGTGTGGGAGAAACTTGCCCGTGTACGACAACGGGTGCTGCCCATTGCATGGACAAGAGTATAGTCGCGACAACAAAAGGGTCACAACTGGGAGTAATCAGAGAATTGTATTGAGTAGGAAGCCGGTACCACAACTGGCTACGCTCTTGGTTGGGTGCCTCAATCGTGACACTAACGGTTGTTTCGCCATCAACTTCGACGGCAGCTTCTCGCCATAGATGAGTTTGGGGCATTAGAGGTGATCCCTTGACCAGAGTAAAAATCCAAGTAAAACTTTCAGCTTAGAGGATTCAGAAATGGGGTCGATCGCAAATTGTATCGGCTCATCAGGAGGAGGTAGTAATTCATTCAACACCTCTGAGTGAAACAGATGCCCCACTTGCTCCCGATAATGTTCTGCCTGCTGCCGTACCAATCGCCATCCTGGGTTATTCAGATCGAAGGTGCGGTAGTAGTGGCGTCGTTCATATCCTAGTTTCTGCTGCTGAAATTGTCGCCATTTTGCCTGCATTTCATAGAAGCGGCGAATGTATCGTTGACCTCTACCCGTGAGTTGAAGCGGTTCTGTGTTAAAGTCGTTGCGATCCAACGGTAGCTGAGCGAGTGGGCTAAATCGCGTGCGGACTAATTCATATTGGGCACGGCGCTGAGCTAACGTCTCCACAGGGATTGCTGCTGTTGTTTTCAGCACGTTCCAATCTAGACAAGGCAAAACCGGCCACGCTCCAAAACTGAGTTGCCATCCGGCAATTGAGCCGATGAGCAGTCGTTGCCGATGGTAAAGCTCAAACCACCAGGTTCGCTTGAATTCTACATCAGAATAGCTTTCGTAAACGGTGCGGATGCGATCGCATCGTTCTTGCACTAAGTCCCCAAACACGTCTCGTCTGAGCAGTCTCTCTAGGAATTGGGGGGTAAATCCACACCGATTAATGCCTTGGGGAAAGAAGCTGTCAAAGGATAAACCTTTTTCCGAGAGATAGTAGGTGGATTTGCCGCCAATGACGCGATCCAGTAAAAAGCCAGAAATCACCCTAGGTGCTAAATTTCTTAGCTGGGAACCAACCCCCCAACCCAAACCCATGATGCTATCGCAGCCATTCGCCAGATGCTCCCAATTCACCACTAAGTCGGCGTAGGTGGGGTATTGGTTATCAGGAAGCGCGGTGGTGTGGTATTTAAAACCAAGGGTACGAGCAACGGGAATGGCACACGCCATTTCTAAATCGGTGCGCCTACCCACAGTTAAGGCAACAGTATCAACCGCTTGCCGATGCAGGAACCCTGCCAGCATTCGGGAGTCGAGTCCGCCGGAGAGGAACAGGCTATAGCGGTTACCTGTGGGTGCATGACGGGTAATTGCGCGATCGAGGACTTGGTCTAAAATATCAAGCTGCTGGGCAAAAGAAGTATTACTATATTCACCTGTATCATCGGGAATTTGATATTGTCTCGTCTCTTTAGGAGCATTTTTAGGTTGCCAAGTTAACCCATGCCCTGCTTCTAAACGTCGGACATTTTTCCATAAGCTTTGCCCATCAAAGATACCATTCGTCAGTAAAATTCCGACTAGCCCCGTGGAATTAAAGACTGGCTTAAAAACTGGGTGGTGTCTGAATAGTTGGGGGCTAGAACCCACTAAGGCAACATCATTATAAATATAGTAATAAATGGGGAACAGACCAAGTAAATCGGCTGCAATGCTTAAACCCAGATGAGGGTGGTAAACGGCTACGGCATGAAAGCCATCAAAGGCAGGTAATACTTGATTTGGAGAACTTTTCCATAGGTTTCTTAGCGTCGAAGCGTCAATTCGTTCTGAGCTGGTTTGAGCAATGGCTTCTCCCCAAACCATAGCAGTTCCTCCTGCGTCCGCCAGGTAGCTGATCGGAGCGTGAGGGGATGCTGCCCAGATGGCGTCAAAGTCTCCAGTAGAGCAGGAATTGATGTTGAGTCCTTCTACAAGTGGCAGGTGGGGCTTTATGGTTTTTATATAGTGCGATCGCCGTTCTGAGTCAGGATCGACAATCAGAATAAAATTAGCCATTGATATAGTGATTTGATGGGATTCGGAGTTTTGTTTTATTAACCACAGAGAACACAAAGTTCACGGAGAGAAAAGAATGAAGGAGAAGTTCATATTTAGGGTTGTGTTCAGGATTTTTAGTCTTTAATTTAAGTGATCTAAGTTGAATGGCACTGACTTAAGGACTCTCCTACCTCACCAACCAATCCTTGTGCAGGGGGTCTGGGGGAGGCACTCCGTCCCCCACCGGAGCTTTAGTGAGGAGGGGGTTTGGGGGGAAACCCCCCAATCTGGGTTTTTCCAAGAAACGATCAATTTTCTCTTAAGTCAGTGATATTCGATCTAAGTTGGCGATCGAGAGTTAAAGCGCTTTTTGATGACCTCTAAGAAAGCTTGGGCTTGTTGGGAAGGGAGTACAATAGCTGCCGCAATTTTAACCAGCACGATCGCCATAATTTTCCCTCGCCGCAGTAGGGAAGGATTATATCGAATTGCTTGCCCAAGAAATCGAGCAGCCGTTAAGCCTTTCTTACGTTCTAAATTCCCCTCAATCGTCTTAAACATCAGGTACTCGTAACGACTAGCAAGAGTGTCTCTTTTCAGGTGCTTGAGTGATTCAGGAGTTTGAGCAAAATTCCGTTCAATCACTTGCAAGCTTCCTGCCTCCATTTTCCAAACATTAAATGAGGCTGAGTTAGGAGAAATTCGATATAAAATTTGCGCTGAGGGAACGGCTACAAATTCATAACGAGCAGCTAAGCGTAACCACATATCCCAATCTTCAGCCGGTGTCACTGATTGATCGAAGTCACCCACTTCGTCTAAAGCTTGTCTGCGAATCAAAGGGTTAGAACCGCTCTCAACAAAGTCTCTCAATAACAGCTTTTCGTAAGCATTACCATTGACAGTAATATGACCACCCGCCCGTAAAAATTGTCCCGACTCATCCACCCAATCACTCCAACTATAAGCCACAGCAGCTTGAGGATTTTCCTGCAAGGCTCTCAACTGAGCTTCTAATTTATCAGGCGTCCACAGATCATCCGCATCCAAGAAAGAGATAAATTCGCCCTTGGCTTGAGCTAGTCCGCGATTACGACTCGCCGATACCCCAGCATTAGCGAAAGAAAACACCTTCAGACGAGAATCTTTTATCTCGTCTAGAACCGCTAGGGTTGAGTCTTGTGAGCCGTCATTAACGACAATTAATTCTAAGTCTGTGAACGTTTGGTTTAAGACGGATTCAATCGTTGTTTTAATGGTCTTTTCCCCATTATAAACTGGTATAATAACTGAAATTAGAGGCATAATTTTAAATCAAAATTTTATATAAATCAAAGCAAAAACAATTTAAAATAAAGTTTGTATTAGCGCTTTAGCGTAATAACATTAAAGTGCAACGACGAACTAATGCCATAGGTATGGCATCCAACTTAAACTGTATTCAATTTCATGTAGCCTAATAGAGTTGTGGTATTAGAGAGAGGTTTAAATTTAGTGATAACCGCCTGAGCCAGTTTAGGCGTTAGGAGAGTGATTGCTGCAATTCTAAACAAGACTTTCCAGATAACTTTCGCCCGAAGCAAAGAGGGGTCATTTTTGATGGCATTCCAGAGAAACCTGATGGCGGCTAAGCCTTTCTTGCGTTCTGGATAACCCTCAATTGCCTTAAAGGTAAGGTACTTGTAGCGATTCCCCAGGCTTTGCCGTTTCAGGTGCTGTAAAGATTGAGGCGCAATAGCATAAGCTTTTTCAATTACTTGCAAGCTTGATGCCTCCATCTTCCATACATTAAACGAGGCTGAGTTAGGAGAAATTCGATATAATACTTGCGGTGATCGCACGGCAACAAACTCATAACGAGCAGCTAACCGCAACCACAAATCCCAATCTTCGGCAGGTGTTACTGAGGGGTCGAAGCCACCAACCTCAGTTAATGCATCTCGTCGAATTAAAACATTAGAACCATTGGCTACAAAATCATTCAATAAAAGTTGTGTAAAAACTTCTCCCTGTTCGGTATTGTAGCTACCTTTACCTAATAGCTGGCTCGATTCATCAATCCAATCTGTCCAACTATAAGCCACACCTGCTTTAGAATTGGCTTGCAAAGCTTTCAACTGTGCTTCTAGCTTATCAGGTATCCACAAATCATCAGCATCGATAAAAGAGATATAGTCACCTTGTGCTAGCTCGATTCCCCGGTTTCGACTCGTAGACTGACCAGCATTGGGATAGGAAAATACCTTGATTCGGGAGTCTTGGATGCACTCAACAATTCCTACTGTTCCGTCTTGCGAACCATCGTTAATGACCAGCAACTCAAAATCTGTTACTGTTTGGTTTAAAACGGATTCAATCGTTTCTTTAATCGTTTTTTCACCATTAAAAACGGGTATAATAATAGAGATTAACGGCATCTTATCTCAGCTCCCTTATTCAATTATCATAATTAATTTAAAAGGCTTCCAGTTTAGTACGTAATAATAAAGAATCAAGATTGGCGAGTTGTTTATTTTTAGTTAACAATTTCCGTCCCAGTTGAGAAGGCAAGACAACAGCGATCGCAATTTTTAACAACACTTTCCAGATAATCCGCCTGCGTAAGAGGGAGAGGTCATTAACGGTAGCATACCAGAGAAATTTAACTGCGAGCAAAGCTCTATATCGTTCTGGAAATCCTTCAAGAGCTTTGTAAGTAAGATACTTATAAATGTTAGCAAAACAGGTTGGTTTCAGGTACTTTAAAGATGGAGCTTGACTGAATGCTCGCTCAAGAGCTGGCAAGCATCCAGCTTCCAGTTTTGAGACATTAGCAGAACTTGACGTAGCCGATACGCGATATAAAATTTGAGGAGAAGGTACTGCGACAAAATGATAACGAGCCGCTAAACGCAGCCACATATCCCAATCCTCAGCAGGCGTCACTGCACCATCAAAACCACCTACTTCAGTTAAAGCTTTAGCGCGAATCAAAGGGTTAGATCCATTTTCCAGGAAATTAACCACCAAAAGGTTCTTAAAAACGTCTCCCGATACTTTCACATAAGAGCCTTGACGTAAATATTGACCGGATTCATTAATATAATTCGTCCAGCTATAAGCTACATCCGCTTGAGGATTTTCTTGCAGCGCTTTTAACTGAGCTTCTAATTTATCGGGTGTCCAAAGATCGTCCGCATCTAAGAAGGAAATATACTCGCCGACAGCATGAGAGAACCCACGATTGCGACTCATCGCTTGACCCGCATTGGGATAGGAAAATAGTTTTAAACGAGGGTCTTGAATGCCCTCAACAATCTCTACTGTTGAATCTTTTGAACCGTCGTTAACAACAATTAATTCAAAATTTTGTAAGGTTTGGCTCAATACAGAATAAATCGTTTCTCGAATTGTTTTTTCTCCATTATAAACCGGGATAATAACAGAAATTAGGGGCATATTTAAAAAGGCTCTAGTTGCATGAGAAACAGTATCGTATGGAAATTATGGAGTTGTTTTGTTCTGTGTGCTACTCTGTAGGCGTATCGATGGGTTATGAGCAATACCAGCACACTCGTTAACAGCATTTTCCAGGTTATTTTCCTACGCAGAAGTGTGGGGTCATTCATAGCAGCACCCCAGAGAAACTTTATCGCGATTAAGGCTCGCGATCGCGTTGGGAAGCGTTCAAAACACCTGTAAGCGAGAAATCGGTATAGATTGGCAAGGCTGTGGCGTTTCAGATGCTGTAGTGAGTCAGGAGCACGCTCAAACGAAAGGTGAATGACTCGCTCGCAAGCGGATGCCATCCTTAGTAGATTCGCAGAGGCAGAAGTAGGGGATTGTCGATATAAAATATGGGGGTAGGGTACGGCAACAAAATGATAACGTGCTGCCAATCGTATCCACAGTTCCCAATCTTCGGCTGGGGGAAGCGACTCATCAAAAGTACCCACGTCTTCTAAAGCTTGCCGACGAACTAAAGGGTTAGAACCATTGTCTAAAAAATCGCATAACAATAGCTTGGCATAAACATCACCACAGGTAGTACTTTGACTCGCTTCACGTAAAAAATATCCATTCTCATCAATACATTGACTCCAACTATAAGCCACTGCTGCCTCAGGATTGTCTTGGAGTGCTTTGAGTTGCGCCTCTAACTTTTCAGGCTTCCACAAGTCGTCAGCATCTAAGAAAGCCAGAAATTCGGCAGTACTGTGAGCAATTCCTCGATTACGACTCGCGGCTTGCTTGGCATTAGGGTAGGAAAACACCTGCAAACGAGGATCTTTGATACTCTCGACAATCTCTAATGTTTTATCTTGCGACCCATCATTAATGACAATAATTTCAAAATCCTGAAAGGTTTGATTTAAGACGGAATCTATCGTTTCTTGAATGGTCTTTTCAGCATTGTAAGCTGGAATAATGACTGAGATCAGTGGCATACTAGCTCCAGTTAGCAGTTTACGTATCGGTTACGGAACATCAGTTTTAAAGTACCTCAGTAAATCTTTGTGGATATGGGGAAGAGGAGGAGATTGCCAAATAATTTCCTCGGCTTTTTTAGGGGGATATAAAATCCATATAATTACTTTATGCATTACTTTTCGCATCGCAGGTAGCTTCAGAAATTCCTCATCATTTATGATTAATTTTCCGATAAATTTAGCGGCTAGTAAACCTCGCTTTCGAGTGGTTGGCCCATCTAAGACTTTAAAGCTTAGATACCTATAAAGGTTAGCCCAGGTATACTTTTTCAAGTATTGTAGGGATTGAGGAGCCTGCTTGTACGCTCGTTTTAAAACTTTCACACAAGCGGCTTCCTGCCTCGCTACATCACCAGACATTGACTTAGCAGATAATCGATATAAGATTTGAGGAGAAGCCACAGCCGCAAAGGGATAGTGAGCCGCCAGCCGCAAAAAGATATCCCAATCTTCAGCCGCAGGAAGTGATTCATCAAAGCCACCCACTTCAATTAAAGCCTGCCGACGAATCAGTGCGTTCGAGCCATTTTCCAAAAAATCAATCACTAGAAGCTTCGGTAAAACATCACCGCTAGCCGTTAAATAGCCACCTCGACGTAAAAAATTACTGGATTCATCAATATAGTCAGTCCAGCTATAAGCCACAGCCGCTTGGGGATTTTCTTGAAGTGCTTTTAACTGCGCTTCTAGCTTATCAGCTGTCCACATATCATCGCCATCTATGAAAGAAATATATTCACCCACAGCATGAGAAATTCCCCGATTTCGACTTGCTGCTAGACCTGCATTGGGGTAGGAAAAGACTTGCAATCGGTGGTCTTGGATACTAGATACAACCTCCAAGGTTTTATCTTTAGAACCGTCATTAATGATAATTAGTTCAAAGTCTTGAAATGTTTGATTTAAGACGGATGTAATGGTCTCTTGAATCGTTTTCTCGCCATTATAAACTGGGATAACTACAGAGACAGTTACCATAGTAGATATTCTCTCAGTTATGATTTGGATGGCTCTGCCAATGGGGATAGCAGTTCTTCTACCACTTCTTTAACTTGGGAAGGCTGTTTAATCAATTTACAATAGGGGATTTGATAAGTCCAGGTTTCATAAAACGCCTCGTTTTTATAATAAGAATTGGGCAGTAATATATTAGGGATTCCCAATAAAGTCGAGAGAATATGACCGTGTAGTCGGTTGCTGATGACTAAACGACTCTGAAGCAATTGGTAGACCCCAGTGTGCATCAAACTCCAGGACAAGCGGAGAAGGAATTGATCGGGAAGGGAATCGAGTTTATGAACATAGGGATGAAATCGTTCCCATTTTTGCCGGGGAAGCCATTGTTTAGGATGAGCTAACCCCTTCTGCCAACCTTCCCGAACGAGTAAAACCATACCAGGAAGACGCCAATACCATTCCTTGAGTTCTCCAAACTGTCCTCTTCCTCGATAAATCCATTGTTTCGGTGAGTCATCCCACTCTTGAACGACTAAATTCGGAATTTCCAAAGCACTCGGTGAGAAGGTTTTCTCTAATTCGGTATCATCTCTACAGAGATAAAGAATCGGGCGCTTAGGGTTGAATTGATAAGCAGGCATCGGCATATTAACCATGCCAAACACCATATCTGGTGCTTTAATAACCTGACAATTAGAAAAATGTTTTAAAGCTAGTTCATAACTATAATCATCCCGCGTAAACAACGTTAAATTGGGATGTGCATTAAAAATAGTCGCCGCTCTATTTAAATTCTCGGGATTTGCAAAATAGATACACTGCGGCATAATAATAATCGGGCGATCGCGATATTGAGAGATGATGCGTTCGCGAAAGAGCTGATGGTGAGGCCAAAGGTCACCTAAGTTCCCGCCACCTTGTAAAATGAGCGGCGCTTCTTGACTAAGGCGTTGTTCTAACCGTTGCTCAGAGAAATCCTCAATGCTGGCAATATAGTTGATTTTGGCTTTAATGACATCCGTGATGTAAAAAATTGTAGCCAGACCAATCAGGTGATCTCCAATATTGAAATAATCAGGATAATCCAGTAATGCACACTGCTCAAATGGCGTAATCTTTTCTAAAGCGGTATGGAGGCTATCCCTGATTTTTTCTAACTTTGAACGATCCATAAAAGCATCTTGCCTAAAAGGATTCTAGCCATAATAGTATGGCGTGAATGCATCTGTGATTGATGCATCTCAGACTCTCTGATACTAAGTTGCCGTCAACATAGACTGGAACAAACCACAGAGGCACTCCAAGACGCTGAGGTAAGAATAGAGAGAATATACGTTTGAATGCAACTTAGTATGACTTGCTCGACAGAATAACTGAATCACTCTTGAAAATCCAGCTCAAACCCTATCAGCCAGGAGTTTGGAGTGCTGATAAGCTTAGCGGTACCTTTTTATTAAAGGTAAGGCTGTTATCGACACAATCAATGATAATGGTGTCTCCCTCAACAAAGGTATTCTCTAAGATTTTGGTAGCGATCGCGTTTTCCAATTCCCGCTGAATCGCTCGCTTAAGTGGACGCGCCCCATATACCGGATCGTAACCGACTTCGACGATGTAGTCTTGAGCTGTTGACGAAAGTTCAAGCTTAATTTTTTGGTCAGCTAATAGACGTTCAATTCGTCTGAGTTGAATCCTCACAATCTGGCTGAGTTCGCTGCGATTCAAAGTGTGGAAGATGATGATGTCGTCAACACGGTTGACAAATTCGGGACGGAAGTGTTTGCGTAAGGCAACGGTCACCCGCTTCCGCATTTCTTCGTACTGCGAGTCATCCCCAGCTACATTCAAAATATGATCACTGCCAATATTGCTAGTCATCACGATGATCGTATTGCAAAAATCCACCGTTCTCCCTTGAGAATCGGTAATGCGTCCATCATCGAGGACTTGTAGCAAAATGTTGAACACATCGGGATGAGCCTTTTCCACTTCATCCAGGAGTACCACCGAGTAAGGACGCCGACGAATCGCTTCCGAGAGTTGACCGCCTTCTTCATAGCCCACATATCCCGGAGGCGCACCGACTAACCGTGAGACGGCGTGTTTTTCCATATACTCGGACATGTCAATTCTGACTAAAGCGTCCTCGCTGTCAAACAAAAATTGAGCAATGGCTCTTGCCAGTTCCGTCTTACCCACACCCGTTGGCCCCAGGAACAAGAAAGAACCGATGGGGCGTCCGGGGTCTTTCATGCCCGCCCTCGCTCGACGAATCGCCGCTGCTACGGAAGTAACCGCCTCAGTTTGTCCAATGACCCGTTGATGTAAATGCCCTTCTAGCTGTAACAGCTTTTGGCGTTCCGTCTCTAGCAAGCGGTTAACGGGAATTCCTGTCCAATTCGCTACAATTTCGGCAATATCCGCCTCAGTAACTTGTTCGCGAGATAAGGCACGCCCTTCGGCTTGGAGTTCTAAGAGCATACCTTCTTTGCTATCGCGATCGCGCTGTAATGTCTCCAATTTGCCATATTTAAGTTGAGCGGCCTTATTCAAATCGTAAGCGCGTTCGGCTTGCTCAATCTGCACCCGAATTTGGTCTTCTTCTTTCTTCAGGTTGTTGATTTCTTCGCGAAGTTTCTTTTCCTCTTCCCAGCGTCCTTCGAGCGTGGCGTGTTTTTCTTCCAGAGTTAGAATTTCTTGTTCAATGCGTTCGAGACGTTCTCGCGAAGCACGGTAGGCGTTGCTGGTAGCCGGTAAATTCTGTTGATTTTCTGTATCTAGAGACAGCTTTTCCATCTTGAGCTGCATCAGCCGTCGCTCAATCGTCTCTAATTCCACCGGCTTGGAGGTCATCTCCATTTTTAGCTTGGCGGCGGCTTCATCGACTAAGTCAATGGCTTTATCCGGCAGAAAGCGATCGGTAATATAGCGATCGGAAAGGGTAGCGGCTGCCACCAGCGCCGAGTCCGTAATAATTACGTTGTGGTGGACTTCGTAGCGTTCCTTGAGTCCCCGCAGAATGGAAATCGTATTCTCTACGGTCGGTTGACTCACATAAACTTGTTGAAAGCGACGTTCCAGCGCCGCATCTTTTTCAATGTGCTTGCGGTACTCATCCAGGGTGGTGGCTCCAATACAGCGCAGTTCTCCCCGTGCCAGCATGGGTTTGAGCAAGTTGCCCGCATCCATTGCTCCTTGGGTTGCCCCGGCACCGACGACGGTGTGCAATTCATCGATAAATAGGACAATTTGACCATCGGAGTGAGTCACTTCCCGAAGGACGGCTCTCAGCCGGTCTTCAAATTCGCCTCGATATTTGGCACCGGCTATTAGGCTGCCCATATCTAAGGAAATCAGTTGGCGGTTTTTCAACGATTCTGGAACATCGCCATTGATGATACGTTGGGCGAGGGCTTCTGCGATCGCCGTTTTCCCAACTCCAGGCTCTCCGATCAGGACAGGGTTATTCTTAGATCTGCGAGAGAGTACCTGAATGACACGGCGAATTTCTTCATCCCGTCCAATCACTGGATCAAGTTTCCCGCTACGAGCTTGTTCGGTTAAATCCCGCCCATACTTCTCCAGGGCGTTATAGCGATTCTCCGGATTTTGGTCAGTAACCTTTTGACTCCCCCGTGTCGCTTTAGCTGCGGCTTCTAGCTTTGGGGTATCCACATTATGGGTTTTGAGCAACCGCCGTCCAACTCGGTCATCTTCGGCTAAGGCCAACAGTAAATGTTCTACAGCAATATATTCATCCTGAAAAGAGGTGCGGAATGCCTCCGCCTTATCCAGCATGATATCCAAGCCGCGACCGAGGTAGAGTTGGTCAACAGTACCCACTTTCGGTTGGCGGTTAGCGAAGGCTTCCAGTTGCTGCTTAAATCGAGCAATGTCAACCGTAACTTTGGTGAGAATTTGATTCGCCAGCCCCTCTTGTTCCAGCAGGGCAATCGCCACATGCTCCACCTCTAGCGTTTGGTTTTTGAAGAGTTTGGCAACGTCTTGAGATTGTGCGATCGCTTTCCAGGCTGTCTCCGTAAACTTGTTCGGGTCTGTGGGCTGCATTTCCTATAATGAATTCCAATTAAAAACTATCTCCCCAGTCGCAGTATAACAATCTCCTCTACTCAACTCAGTATCCCTGGAGCGGAAAAGTCAGTAGGGAATGAGGAGGCGAGGATAAGGTCTTTATAAATACACCTCCGCTTAGAAATACTGCTCACTCCAGTTCCGAGTGATCACCCAACCCCAATTCATCATGGTGTCGGGTGAGCATTGCCCAACCCGACACTCCAACGCGAAAAAGCTAAACGGCTGCCACCGCCTTCAGCGCAAAAATCTTCTCGATTGCCTCTTCCACCACTTTATCCGGCGTGGATGCTCCAGAAGTAACCCCCACAACAATTTCTCCAGGAGGCAACCAGTTGGGGGTGACTTCTAAATCACGTCCTAGTGGCTTATGCTCCACCCGATTTCCCGGCCCAATTCGCGCCGCACTATCGATGTGATAAGAAGGAATCCCCTGCTCAATCGCGATTTGTTGCAGTTGGGTGGTGTTGGAGGAATTAAAGCCGCCAATCACCACCATCAGGTCTAACTTTTCTTCGACTAGCCCTAACATGGCATCTTGTCGCTCTTGGGTGGCATCGCAAATAGTGTTAAAGCTGTGGAAGTGATTGTTTAAGTCCGTAGGGCCATACTTCTTCATCATCGTGCGCTCAAACAGCTTCCCAATTTGCTCGGTTTCACTTTTGAGCATGGTGGTTTGGTTGGCAATGCCAACTTGCTCTAAATCCCGATCCGGGTCAAACCCTGGAGAGCAGGCGCGGCTAAACTTGGTCATAAACTCGTCCCGATTTCCTCCGTGGAGAATGTAATTCGCGACGTACTCTGCCTCTTGGAGATTGAGTACGACTAAGTATTTCCCCGCAAAGGAACTGGTGGCAACGGTTTCTTCGTGTTTGTACTTGCCGTGAATAATCGAGGTGTAGTCTTTCTTCTTATGCTTTTCCACGGTATTCCAAACTTTGGACACCCAGGGACAGGTCGTATCGACAATTTTGCAGTTTTTGTCGTTCAATAACTGCATTTCTTGGACACTCGCACCAAAAGCTGGTAGAATTACCACGTCGCCGCCATCGACAACCGAAAAGTCTTTTTTCCCATTCTGAACAGGGATAAATCCCACTTCCATTTCCTGCAAGCGCTGATTGACCGAGGGGTTATGAATGATTTCATTGGTCATCCAAATGCGCTCAGTGGGGAAGTGTTGACGAGCTTCATAGGCCATTGCCACAGCTCGCTCTACACCCCAACAAAAGCCAAAAGCTTGTGCCAGTAAGATCGTCACCTCTCCTCGTTGGAGTCGATAGTTGTTATTCCGAATTTCTTGAATCAGGTTACTTTGATATTCTGACTGTAGCTGAGTGGCAACTTCGGCTTCGTGACCAAATCCCTTGCGATGATAATTTTCTGAACTATGGAGCGATCGCTTGAAGGCTTTTGTATCCATGCAGCGTGTCCTACCTTTCGGATTGTAAATAACTCTTAATTCCCCTCGATCATAGAATGTCAGAGCGCTGTTACAAGGAGAGTGCTGCCGCTACTTCACCGCGATGGGTTGGAGAACGAGTTGGTTCAAGACTAAGAGGGCATTGCGCCAGACGAAGTAGCCTTGAGGATTAAGGTGCAAACCATCCGTACTCAGTTCCGCCTTCAGGTTGCCATCAGCATCCGCAAATAGGGGGTAAAGGTCTAGGAAAATCACATTTTCCTCCTTTTCCTCGTTGGTGATCGCCTTCAGCCGTTCGTTCAGTTCTCGGATACGACGATTAGGGATGGCTAGAAGGCGATCTCGTCCTTCCCAGGTGACGCTTTCGGCACTGTGGGGCAAAATTGATTGCACCACTATCTTGCTGTCAGGATGCATTCGCCGTAAGTAGCGAACGATAAGCGTTTGGTTGGCTAAGATGGTTTCGTCGGTGACTCCCCGAATCAGATCATTGATCCCGATCATCACAAAAATCACTTCTGGCTCAGTCTTGTCGAATAGAGCCAATCGATTCAACAAACCCTTCGAGGTTTCCCCAGAAATCCCTTGATTGAGCCAAGTGCGTTCGGGGGGCAATATCTCGCTGGGAAACCACAAGGAAAGTGAATCTCCAGCGAGGATCGTCAAACGTTTGGGCTGCTGTCGTGCTACTACATCGGCTTCTCGCCCTAGCAATTCTACCCACTGTTGGTAATTGAGCAGGTGGCGTGGCCCTAATTCGGACGCGGAGTCAGACGGTTTTGACTCCGATAACCGTGTTGCTGCCGCTGAGTGAATCATGGGAGATGCCATTGACCAATCGTACTTGCGTAGTAGTACTAAAGCGATCATTAACATGAGTAACCCATTAGCCGCGAGGGAAAAGAACGCCCAAGTCGGAAAAGTTTTCGAGTGAGTGGACACTTGATCAATCTAGCATCGGGTTTGAATCAGATTTTAGTGGCATTGTACTCATCCACTCAAACAAACTTTTCTCAGTCAAATTTCCTAACCCTCTCGCCGTGCCTCACGTTTGCTTACAAAGTGTTTAGGTGCAGAGGTATCTACTGGGTCGAACAGACCGATTAGTGCATTTCCCTAGAGGCTCCAGCCAGACCAAATCCGGACGTAAATTCCTCTCCGTAACCTTCTTCACCATGCTCATTAATATCCAAACCTTGCTCTTCTTGTGAGGGTTTGACTCGCAAGTCCATGACAAAACTAAGCAGCTTGAGGATGATAAAGGTACCCACCGCCGCAAAAATGTAGGTCGCGACAACGCCGATGATTTGTGGCAC
This sequence comes from Stenomitos sp., assembly GCA_036704025.1. Classification (GTDB taxonomy): domain Bacteria; phylum Cyanobacteriota; class Cyanobacteriia; order Cyanobacteriales; family Coleofasciculaceae; genus Allocoleopsis. The sequence goes on along the minus strand of DATNQL010000674.1, from coordinate 7,638 downwards.
TAGTAATCCTGGATTGCCAAACAGTAACCCATTATTGCCGGCACTATTCACCGCTTTGGTGGCAAACACTCCGGTGAGAATGGCACCAACGGTACCACCGACCCCATGCACCGGATAAGTATCGAGAGAGTCATCAAACTGCAACTTGGCTTTTAGGCTGACGGCAAAGAAACAGCAAACAGACGTAATGGAACCAATCAAAATCGCCCCAATAGGAGTGACAAATCCAGCCGCGGGAGTCACACCAACCAATCCGGCCAGAAAGCCACTCGCAATCCCCAGTGCCGTTGGTTTGCCTCTAAGCGCCCATTCCACAATGACCCAAGTTAGACCCCCAGCGGCTGGAGCAACCGTTGTTGCTACAAAAGCCACGGTGGCAAGAGACCCAGCCCCTAAAGCACTACCGGCATTAAACCCGAACCAGCCAAACCACAGCAGTCCAATTCCCAGCAAAACGAAGGGGAGGTTATGGGGGGCAGCCGGTTGATCGGGGTAGGTTTTACGAGGACCAATCATCCAGGCGGCGACTACGGCAGACACGCCAGAGCTAATGTGGACGACTGTACCGCCTGCGAAGTCCAGCGCGCCCATGGCACCGATCCAACCTTTGCCCCAAACCCAGTGAGCCAAAGGAGAGTAGATAAAAGTAGACCACAGGAGGATAAAGAAGAAATAGGCCTTGAAACTCATCCGCTCAACGATCGCTCCTGAGATCAGAGCTGGGGTGATGATGGCGAACATCATCTGATAAACCATAAACACCTGATGCGGAATCGTTGGGGCATAGCCAATGGGATCGGGCTTGTCAAAGGCAACGTTATTTAAAAACATCCAGTTGATGTTGCCAAAAAACTTTTCAAAGCCTTGGGCAAAGCCGTCTTTGAGGGTAGATACCTCAAAGGCTAAGCTGTAACCCCACAAAACCCAACTCACACCAATGACACCGATGAGGATGAGGCTCATCATCATCGTGTTGAGGACGTTGCGCGATCGCACTAGTCCCCCATAGAAGAAGGCCAACCCTGGAGTCATCAACAGCACAAGAGCCGACGACACTAACATCCAGGCTGTATCGCCACTATTGACAGGATTAGCTTCCGCTGTTTGAGCCATTGCACTACCCATGAGCGGGCCGCACAATAACCACAGGGCAATAGCCCCGATGGTTAAAACCTTTTTTAGCATTTCTTTAAATCCTCTACGTCTGTCTCTGGTCAGAAATGTATCTGATTACACCAATTACCCAACGGTCTTATCTGTATCAGAAACTACAGAAGATGACATCAAACATAAATTTTTTAAATATTTCTTTTTCAATGTTTCTAACCCACGTTTCCCGATGGGTTCCGTTGCCGAGTCCTATCATTTCCGGTTAAACACCCATCGTGAGGATTGACGTGGGGACACGGGACACGGGGACGCGGAGAGTTTTTATTATGGGAATTAGACGGACATGATATCACACACCCATTTCTCTGCTTTCTGTTTCTGAAACCAGAGGAATACGTGAAGCGGGGTGGAAAGGCACTGCCATCTTCAATTCATGCAGAATTTGCATGAAAACCTTCCTCCTTTTGATTATCTGAGCCAAAGGAGGATGGACACTTAGCAGGATAGGAGACATATAATCGTATCATAAGCTACAGAATATGTCGTTAGCTTGTGAATATCCAACGGTTGGAAAAGATTTTAAGTACGCATCGGTAAGGTGAAAGTGAATTTTTAACTCCTCCAGCAGTGGAACTTATCCTCATGTCCCTATGAAGCGTAAATTTTTTAGTCTTATTTCTGTCTCCTGTGCCACTTCAATATGGCTAGCACCGACGCCAGAAGCCTTCGCACATCCTATCGAGCTTCAGACGAATGTAGAAGTGCCACAGGCGTTCATGTCCGAGAATGGCAACAGTAAAAGTGATAGTTCTGTCTTAATTCATCCTCCAGGATTGAGCCGAGAATCTTCATCTCTGGCTGAAAATACAGCCTCTCTGGTTGCTGCGAGTTCTCAGGTTCCTGAGTCTAGTCAACCCAACTCCTCGACTCAAACCGTTCAGGTCAATACCAATAACATCGTAGGAGGAATTTTTGCCATTTTCCTCTTAATTGGCTATGTCGTAGGAGGGCTTCAATATCGAAAATATCGTTCTCGTCGGGCCGCCGTTCTACTTCAACAAATTGAAACTTTAGAAAGAATCTGGAAGATGGAGCGCTATCGATAACTCAAGGCCATAGGGAACATTGAGTATGCAGCCACAACCTCTTGATCCAAGATGGAGCATCAGCGCATTGCCAAGCTTTTGCTCAAATAAAAGCAAAGAGTGGCTTTAATCTAAAAACCACCCTTTGATTCGTGAACGGGGTCAGCATCAACCCGAGTGACTACAACTGTCACAGATGTCTTGAATCCTGAAGATTTGTTCGACAAATCCAGCCATTCGATTGATGGAATGTTATATGTCTTGCCCCTAACAAGTTACCGCATTGGGCTATCAAAGACATTACCCGTACTACCAGCCATACCACTAGACATACTATGAACACCACCTGCGTTGGTTTCCTTGAGAAAACCACTGTAGGCTTCCATGCCATGTTCGCCAATATCTAAACCTTCTAGTTCTTCTTCTGGACTCACACGAATACCAAGGGTGACCTTGAGTGCCAGCCAGAAGATCGTACTCAGGAGAACCGTCATACCTCCGACGGCAAGCACTCCCACAATTTGATGCAGCAGTTGGGTGAAGTTACCTCCCAAAAACAAGCCCTTAGCTGGACCAGACGTGTATAACGGAGCGCTTCCACGTAGGATGACATCAGGACCGACACTAAATAAACCCACCGCCAACGTTCCCCACACCCCACAAACGAGGTGAACCGAAGTCGCACCAACAGGATCATCAATTTTGAGTTTGTCAAAGAAAGTGACGGCGAAAACAACGATGATTCCCGCCACAATGCCAATAATTGCAGAGCAGGGAATGTTAATCCAAGCACAACTGGCTGTGACTCCAACTAAACCCGCCAGGATTCCATTGATAATCATGGAGAGGTCAGGCTTGCCCAGATACAGCCAAGCCGTAGCTGTGGCAGCTACTCCACCAAATGCCCCCGCTGTATTGGTTGTGATGGCAATATGAGCGATCGCATTAGGGTCAACTGCCATGGTAGAACCTGGGTTGAAACCAAACCATCCTAGCCAGAGAATCAAGCAACCTAAAGTTGCGATACTCATATTGTGACCAGGAAGTGCGGTGATTTGACCATCCTGATATTTACCGAGACGAGGTCCCAGGAAAGCCGCCCCCATCAAGGCTGCCCAACCTCCAACAGAGTGAACCACCGTGGAACCGGCAAAATCCCAGAAGCCCAATTTCGCCAGCCAGCCTCCGCCCCAGATCCAGTGTCCGGTAATAGGATAGGCAAGCCCCACCAATAAGATGCTGAAAATCAAGAAGTCAGTGAACTTAATTCGTTCTGCCACAGCACCAGATACAATCGTAGCGGCTGTTCCAGCAAAGGCTAATTGGAAGAAGAACTTAGCCATGAGTGGCACTCCAGTCCAATTAAGCGAACCGAAGATTCCCTTGTAAGCATCTCCAATGGCAGGACTGTTATCCGCTCCACTTAAAAAGAATCCGCCAGTGCCGATAAAGGGATTACCATCGCTGAACATTAAACCAAATCCAATGATCCAGAACGCGATGGTAGACAGAGCAAACACGATCAAGTTTTTGGCCAAAACGTTGACAGCGTTCTTTTGGCGGCAGAAGCCCGTTTCCAACATACAAAAGCCAGCGCTCATAAAGAACACCAACATGCCAGCAACCATGACCCACATGGTGTCTAGACCCACCTTGAGGTCTGCTGTCGATGGGCCTTCTGCGGCTGGAGCCTGAGCAACAGCGGCATAGCTCCAAACCAAGAAAATCATCGAGGCTAGGGGGATGCAGGCTTTCCAACTAGGACTCAGCCGCTTGATTCCAGTAGCCAATTTCTGCAAAAATAAAGAGGAATCCCAAAATTGGCTGAGTTTACTATCGGCATATCGCTTCCTTTGATTGGGCGATTTTTTATTCTTGAATTTTTTTTTGAATCTTAGTCTAGACATCTTCACTGAACTTTCCTTAATGTGTAAAACACATCCCTACATTTAGCCAAAAAGCTGTAAATCGATCCAAATCCAAGGGTCAATCACAGCTTACTTGATAGAATCTGCACGAGATAACTCGGCTCCTCGTTACAGGTGCTGCTGTCAGTTGTTAGAGCACCGCTAGCTTAAAAAAATTACCGCTTTTTTAAGCTGGATTGTCATCTATAAGACAAAACCGTACAAATAAGTGGGGAGATAGTCAAGAGGCTGAATTCCTCTGAATAGCCAGTTATTCAGAGTTTGGAACTTTCAAGTTTTGTACGTTCTCAACCTAGTTTTCTGTATCAAGGTATACTTTTTGCTCCAGAGACTCTAAACCTTGAGCAAGTCTCAAAGGAGTAAGGAAATATCTTAGGCAGCTTGCTTAGTTACAAATAGCTCTCCAAAGAAGCATGGTAACGGTTATATGTCGTCAATACAATATTTAGCTTTTTGGTCAATTTTTGGGGTAATTTTGTGTTGGTTTTGATCGTCTTTTAAGCTATCTATGGCAAATTTAAAACACTTATTTTCTATGAAAGTAGAGTTTTTAAAGCTTTTTGTAAGAAAAATTAACAAATTGGAACTTTTACGGTCTCCCTTCGTCTAGGTCTCGAAAGAGTGAACGCAAAGTCTGTAACTTCCGAAAAGCCAGAATTTCGGTAAGGTGAAAGAATTCTTTTTTAGAGGACAGTGGTTTATGTCTCGTTTATCTGTTTGGAACTCAGGAAGCTCTGCCCTGTTGGTTTTGGGATTAGCGATCGGTGCCAGCGCGCCAATAGTAATTTCCACACCAGCAACCGCTGCTAACTTTGTAGATGTTCAACGCAACTGGGCACGACCCTTCATTGAAGGGTTGGCGCAAGAAGACTTAATTAATGGATTTTCAGATCAAACCTTTAGACCTGACCAGCCGGTGACTCGCGCTCAGTTTTCGGCAATGATTCAACAAGCGTTTGACGAAAGTAACGTAGAGTTTGATCAGGCCGCCGCTGACGATTGGATCAGCCGCGATTTTAGCAATAACAGGGCATCGAATCGTCAGTCTCGTTTATCGGCTCCCCTGACCAAAGCGCAGGTACTTGCCGCCCTAGCTGATGGTTTGGGCTTTTCGACAAGGGGTTCCGTGAATAATATCTTAAGCATCTACAGCGACGCCTCAACAATCCCTAGCTATGCACGAGAAGCTGTAGCGGCTGCTACACAAGGGGGAATTGTTGTCAACTATCCTGATGTGGCCTATCTCGACCCGGCTAAGGCCGTAACCCGAGCGGATGTTGCCGCTTTTATTTACCAAGCTTTAGCGAATGAAGGAGTACTAACTCCCATTTCGCCTCGAGCGCAGGTGTCGAACTATATTGTTCGGGTGAATTCTGGAACGAATCAAGCCATAAACAATCGTTCCAATAACCAAACTGTAAGCACCAACACCAATACCCGAACGACACAATATAAAGTCTCCAGAGGGACACCCATTAATGTTGAATATCCGCAGTCAGACCAGCTCATTTTGGCTCCTGGCGAAACCCGAAACCTAACCTTAGTGGTTGCTGAAGACATCAAAAACTCACGAGGAGAAGTCTTAATTCCTAGGGATAGTGAAATAGAAGGTCAGATTGTACCGCGTTATAGTGGCGCTCAGTTTCTTGGTTTTCAGTTTGTAGCTCAACGATTGATGATTGAGAATGAGTCTTATAACAATATCAACGTTACTTCCTCACTGCTCACTGCTCAGCAACCTGAGGCTCCCAAACCGCCACGAAGCCTAGGAGATGCTGCAATTAATGTCTTAACTGGCGTTTTAACAGGTCGGTCTTCCACAGCTAATCAACAACAAAAACCTATTGTGATTGACCCAAGAATCGATTTACAGTTAACCGTGGGTTCTGACTTCTACGTTAATACTATTGCCACCCTCTCAACGCCATCGGGAAGATGAAGAAGCCTCCCTTAAGCGATGATTTAACTCTTGTATAACAGGAATTTTTCTAGTGGCTTAAGGCATTTGCGTTAAGTATTGTTGGTAGCCCAGTTCGTCGAGCTGGGCTTGTTTATCGAGAACAGATTGAGCTAAATTTTGGCGATACTGCTGTACTTTTTCGAGTAATTCTGGCTGGTGAGAGGCCAAAATCTGCACGGCTAATAAACCTGCATTTTTCGCATTGCCGATCGCCACGGTAGCGACTGGAATCCCGGCCGGCATTTGCACAATCGAGTAGAGGGAATCAACGCCTTGTAAATGGCGAGTGGCGACGGGAACACCAATCACGGGCAAAGGCGTCAGCGAGGCGACCATCCCAGGTAGATGAGCCGCTCCTCCAGCTCCGGCGATAATTAGCTTGAGTCCCCGCTGATGGGCTTCTTGGGCGTATTTCACCATCTGTTCCGGCGTGCGGTGAGCAGAAATGATCGCTACTTCGCAGGAGACGCTGAATTCTTCACAAACCGCGATCGCACCCTGCATGGTGGGTAAATCGGAATCGCTGCCCATAATAATGCCAACTAAAGGTTTGTCTGTAGTCATTGCTCAAAGGATTGAAGGTTGAAGGTTAAAGGTTGAACGTTATAAGCTGCAACCTGCTATATCAAAGCGGTAGCAATGCTAGGAACGTCACCTTTAACCCAAGGAAAGGATAAATCACACATGTCTCCCAATCTGGATATTATCAATGCTCGTGTGCCCGGTTATCAGGGTTTGCAGCAAATTAGCGTGGATGAGCAAGGCGTTATTGCCTGCATTGAGCCAATGAACAGCAACTTATCGATAGGGGTAGCTGATGAATCGTCACTGATGGATGTAGGTGGGGATTGGCTGTCGTTGGGCGGTGTTGATTTACAGATTAATGGGGGATTGGGGTTAGCGTTCACGGACTTGAGCCTAAATGATGAGTGCACATTAAAGGAGATTTGTCAATATTTATGGAATCAAGGCGTTGATGCTTTCCTACCGACTCTCGTCACGACTTCGGTGGAAAATATTCAGCGCTCGCTTGGTGTCATTGCTGAGTTTGTGGCATCTCACCCCCCCTGTCCCCCCCTTAGTAAGGGGGGGCGAGAAGATGTTGCTCAGATTTTGGGCGTCCATTTAGAAGGGCCATTTCTCAACCCTCAAAAGCGGGGAGCACATCCTGCCGAATACTTGTTGCCGTTGACGATTGAACAGGTGAAGCGGGTGCTGGGGGATTATGCCCATGTGGTGAAGGTGATGACGCTGGCACCGGAATTAGACACAACGGGTGAGGTGATTCCTTATTTGCGATCGCTTGGGATTACGGTGAGTCTCGGACACTCTCAGGCAACGGCTAGCCAAGCTGAAGATGCCTTTAAACGGGGAGCATCAATGGTCACTCATGCCTTTAATGCCATGCCGGGGCTGCACCATCGAGAACCGGGACTTTTGGGTGCTGCCCTTGTCCATCCAGGCGTCTACTGTGGCCTAATTGCGGATGGTCAGCATGTCAGTCCCATAATGATTGATTTGCTGTTGCGGATTGGTAGGGGCACGGCAATGCCGT
>DATNQL010000673.1:0-7808 GCA_036704025.1 Stenomitos sp. | reverse complement strand
CTTAACCCTAACCATTGCTAAATTACTCATCTGCACAGTTAGCGACCGGACTTTGGCGTTCCCCTCTGAGAGCATAGAAGAAATTGTGATTCCCAAGCCAGGTCAGCGTCAACAATTGGGGAAACAGCGATTTCTGCATTGGCGAGAACAACCCGTTCCTATTTATGGCGTGACGGACTTGTTGGACTATAGCTGTCCTTTGCCAGAAACCCCCCTTTCTCCCGCCTTACAGGCTGTACCCTCACCAGACGATTGGGAATTGCCGATGTTGCTACTCAAGCAAGGACAGCAATTTTGTGCGTTAGAAATTGAGCGTTTGCTCACTGAACAAGAACTCGTGATTAAACCCTTCGGAGCTGCGATCGCACCTCCCAGTTATACTTATGGCTGCACGATTTTAGGCGATGGCAGTCTGATTCCTGTGATTGATGGTGTTGAGCTGCTCAATCATTTCCTGGGTGAGGGAACTGGAGACTGGCAAAAGACGAGAGAGTCGCAACACCGCTTGAGTGAGCGGGTTAACGCCACGGGGTTAGCGGTAGCGTCCAAGGAGTTAGAGGAACCGAGTTCACTGGATAACCCTAGGGGGAGTCAGGATAGTAGCCCTTCCTCCCCTCACAGGCTCATGCCAGCACCCGCCTCTTCAGCTTCCAACTGGACAACCAACCAAACCTCATCCACCCTACCTAGGATTTTGGTCGTCGATGATGCTGTTACCCTACGGCGTACCCTCGCGTTGTCTTTAGAAAAGGTCGGTTTTCGAGTGTTGCAGGCAGGGGATGGACGGGAAGCGATCCAACAACTCCAAGAACATCCCTCAACCCAGCTCGTGATTTGTGACGTTGAAATGCCTAACATGAACGGTTTTGATTTTCTCAACTACCGTCGCCAAGATGCCCAACTGGCGCAAATTCCCGTAATCATGCTCACGTCCCGCAGCAACCACAAGCATCAATGGTTAGCGATGCATTTAGGGGCTACGGCTTACTTTACCAAGCCCTATATTGAACAAACCTTTTTAAAAGCGATTAAAGATGTTTTAAATGATGCCGGATGATGGATTCTCAGACTTCTTAAAGAAGTTGGAGAACTGAACTACATAATCTAGCAATTAGGCTCAATCATTTTTGAATTAATCACAGCCTTCGATTAGTAATTGTTCTGAATCTATGGCTCAAAAGTTACTGAAATTAATCGTTTTTGAAATGGGAAGCCTGACTTTAGCTTTACCCATTGATTCCGTATACAAGATATTGAATTATAGTCCTATTTATGGTACAGGAATGAATCCAGTAGGTGTCACTCATGTTGGGGAATTTGAAGTAACCGTGGTCGATCTATATCAGCGGTTTTTCAAATCCAACTCAACCCGAGAGATGGGGAATTATTTAGTCCTGGTGCAAAATACAATGGGTGAACTGTATGGGATTCCAATTGCAGAGACTCCTGTATTAATGGAAGTGAGCTTATCCCAAGTTCGCCTCCTACCTGAATCCTATCGTCGTGCCGATACTCTAGATGTCGCCAGCCATGTGGCTGTGATTCCCCAGGAAACGACCCCTTTAACGGTGTTCGTGCTGGATGTCGATATACTATTACCCATTTTTCAGCAGATGGCCATTACTCAGTAGAAAAGCCGAAAAACTGATACTGTTAATCTAAAATCTACTATCCACAATCGCTATGAGTGCTTTTCGCGTCGGAATTGCTGGCCCTGTAGGTTCGGGGAAAACAGCTCTACTCGATGTGCTGTGTAAGGCGCTGCGGACATCCAATCAAATTGCTGTTGTCACTAATGATATCTACACTCAGGAAGATGCTCAGTTTTTGGTGCGAAGTCAGGCATTAGAGCGAGATCGCATCCTTGGTGTTGAAACCGGTGGCTGTCCCCATACAGCCATCCGTGAGGATGCCTCGATGAATTTAGCCGCTATTGAACAACTAGAACAGCGCTTCACGAATTTAGACTTGGTGTTTTTAGAAAGTGGCGGCGATAACTTAGCGGCGACGTTCAGTCCAGAACTGGTGGATTTAACCCTCTATGTTATTGATGTCGCCGCTGGAGACAAAATTCCCCGCAAAGGTGGTCCAGGAATTACCAAGTCAGACTTGCTTGTGATTAATAAAATTGACCTCGCTCCGATGGTGGGTGCAGACTTGGGCGTCATGGAACGCGATACCAAAAAGATGCGCGGCAACAAACCCTTTGTTTTTACCAATTTAAAGACTCAAGAAGGACTCCCAGCCGTGATTGATTTTGTTAAGTTGCACATGGGCTGCAACACTAATATCGTTTCTCCTTAAGTTGAATGGCACTGACTTAAGAATTTTCCTTACTCACCAACCAACCGTTGTGCACCGGAGCTTTAGTGAGGAGGTCTGGGGGAGGCACTCCGTCCCCCACCGGAGCTTTAGTGAGGAGGGGGTTTGGGGGGAACCCCCCCCATCTGGGTTTTTCCCAAGAAACGATCACTTTTCCCTTAAGTCAGTGCCATTCGACTTCAGATCGGAATGATATGGTTTTTAACGGTTCGCTCTGAAATGTAGAGGGATTCGGCAATAGGCATCCCTTCGGTCTTCTACCCTCTGCCTTTCGCTATATGTGCCATTGTTTGAGGCTACACAAGGCCGCCACAAAACGATTGTCCTTTTTTTACGATGAATGAGTAGCTGATGAGCCAAAAATTGAATGAAACCTTTTCAAACTGTATCTCTGCTGGGATCAATTTTAATCCTAAGTACAATGGCGGCTTGTGCATCGGATTCAACGAATACTGTTGATTCAGACGTTGGCAGCGATCGCGTTAGCATTCCTCCTCAAAGCGAACCCTCCACCGCGCCATCATCGGCGACGACGAATAATCAGCCAGAGCAAGCCCCTGAAACCACCCAAGTATCAACAAGACCCAGCACAAAAACAGACACCATTAGTATTGAAGGGGAAAAGAGTGAAGTTACCCTGAAACTTTACGACAAACAGAGTCAACTTTTTACCACCTATTTCCCCCAAGATGATTTTGTGGTTGAATCTGCTAGTTCTGGCGCAGATGCAGGCAGCATCTTTTATTACAACGTCGATGGAAATAAAAATAAAGATGTCTCCGTCTCTATCTCCTTTCCTACTTGGGCCAACAACGCAGAACAGCTTGAACGATTACTGACGGCAAAGGGCGGACTCGTTCAAAAAAATCAGTGGCAAATGGAGGATCGGACGAAAGAGGTTCCGTATTCTTGGGCTAAGGAAAAAATCCTGTACAAGCAACCTGGAAGTGAGGAAAACCTACTCGCTCAACTGTACATTGGCGAAGCGAATGGGAAAGTCTTTTATGTGATTACCCGTTATCCAGCAGAATATGGAGATGGGTTTGCACCACGAGCTGACTTTATTCTGAAGAATTTGGACGTTAAAGGTTAACGATTTCCTATTCTGGGTACTCAGTTACAGGCTTGCTCCGATTCAGCCACTTGCTCAATAATTTCCAGTGACGGAAGGGGTAAACCAATTGAGCGATAAAGTTTTCCGTGATGGTCTCACCATAGAGTCCAAAATTCTTGGGCTGGCGACCACGAGGCATGTAAAACGTGCCAAAGATCACATCATAAATGGGGAAGAGTCCTGCAAAGTTCTTGCCCCATCCTTCTTCGTCCATGGTATGGTGCCAACGGTGAAAGGCAGGACTCGCCAGGATATAACGAAAAGGGCCATAAGTCCAGGAAATATTGGCATGAATCAGAGCGACGTAGCTGGATAAGAACGGCACATAAAATTCAACTGCGATCGGAGAAATGCCGAGAATCAGCAAGGGAGAGGCTTGCATCACTCGTGAGATGATGTCATTGACCGGATGCAGACGCACCGCCGTCAGCCAGTCCACGATCTCGGCACTATGGTGAACCGCGTGATAATCCCAGAGTTGGCGAGTATGGTGCCAGCGATGAGTCCAGTAGCCAATAAAATCCCCAATCACAATCGCGATCGCACCTTGTACCCACAGGGGTAACTGTGAGATCGGGCCGTAGCCTGCCAGAACGCTGTCCCATTGTAGCGATCGCCCCAAGAGCAGGTAAAGCGGCAGAACGACTAACGCGATGGAGATCATGCTCAGGATTTGAATCACCATGGGGGTGAAAAACCAATAGAACGTATCTAACCACACACCCCGCCGCCATTTGGGTTGATTGGGAATGCTCGGATAGAAGCGTTCGAGGATACCAAACAGAACTGTGAGCAGAAGATATAAAACTAGCGCTCTAATCAGCCGTCCTTTCATGAATTGAATGTTTTAGCGAAGTTTTCTTACAACTTCTACCCTGATAACCTTTAAAAGACAACTGCGCCATTAAAACTAATATCAGTCATCAACCTGTACTGTTCATGCTGGGGATGTCAGTTATGTATGTAGTCATGGGTGGAGCTGGTATGATGGGGCTGGGTTTAGCTCAGCAGTTATTGAAGCTCGGTCATACAGTTGCCATCATCGACACCGATCCGCTTGCCTGTCGCTTTGCGCGTGAGAAAATTGGAGTGATGGCGTTTGAGGGGAGTGCCGTCAGCACAACGGTTCTGCTCGAAGCAGGAATCAAACAAGCCAATGCAGTTGTTGCAGCCCTCAGGGATGATGCCTTGAATTTAGCGCTGATTACCCTATCCAGGAGCTATGGCATTTCCCATATTGTCGTGCGAATGCGCGATCGCTAATTTCTCGAAGCCTACCGACTCGCTCAAGCCAGCCACATCATCAGCAAAATGATACCGAGTTGCGTTCAAACATAGTAGTTGAGATAGACACCCAGACAGGGGGACGTGGGGACGCGGAGAAATTCAATGTGCTACGTATGAATGCAACTGCGTATGATTAGGATAATCACCAGCTCAGGAATGCTTCCTGCCGTTTGGCTATCTGTAATAGGATTGCTGCCTAATGGAGTTTGTTGCGCTACAATCCACTCCATTACCGATACTCCTCCCATAAACTCGCTCTGCTCAAAGAAATTGAGAGATTAGCTATCGTTTGAGTTTACAGGAATCGGTTCACTCTACTGAAGGTGTAACCGCAATGTGTGGTCTATTCAGATAAATGCCGATAAAGCTGAAACAGTATCTCTGGGTTGGTTGGGCGATTTTTGCGATCGCTTTTGCCTCCTGCTCGGCCCAAACTACCTCACAAAAGCAACAATCTAAGATAAAGCCTGAAGCCTCACTGAGAGCAGTCACGTTAGACAAGACAAAAGTGGTGATGGGACAAACTGTATACGTCCCTATTTACTCGCAGATTTATCACCACAATAGCCAGAATCATGTGATGAATTTGTCAGCCACGCTCAGTAACTGATTTTTAGGAGATTAGATGACGTCTGAATGGCAAAAGAGGCTAAAGCTGATATAGCGATTACGACGAGGAGCTGGATGAGGTTTTAATTCCTTTAAACCGTTCTTGGGCTACTTTAAATGCATCTTGCATCACCAACTGGATTTTCTTGGGATCGGGTTTTTTACCTCCCATTAAATCCCCGAAGTAAACGCAGGCTCCTTCCCCTAGTGCCCAAGTGTAGGCAGCCGCCCAAGAGGCGGCAATCACACTGCCAAAACCGGGGATAAATTTGACTAATTCTCGTCCAACTGCCCTGGCGAGGAAGCCACTGGCGATCGCACTCACCACCCCTCCTGCCTGTGAGGGGGTGAGTGTTTGCCCATACAATCGCCCCAACAAACCCACCATGGAGACTTGTAACGCCGTCAGCACGGGCATACTGGCAAATGGCACAGGTACAGCCTCCAGGGCGGCTGCCATAATGGCAAAAGCTAACATATAACGACGCCCCACATCTCGGTAGAGGTTGCCCAGTTGTTTGCCGACTTCTTCTCGATCCAATAACTGATAAATCGCACGGGCTTCTGCTTCTGGGAGGAGGTCTGCCAGGGAATTCGAGAGTGCCTCTATGCCATAAAATACAGGTTGGTAGCCGTCTTCTTCCAGGGTGAAATCAATTAAGATGGCGCGATCAGAAATTCCGGTAAAGGCGTCCTGAATAGCGGTGAAGGCTCGGTTTACCTCTTCATAATCGGGTGGATAGGCCGGATGATCGTCGGTACCGGGTGGATAAACTTCATGCAAGCACGTTACCACGAGGAGACAGGGGATATCTGGATATTGCTGACGCAGTTGAGCCGCAATGTGTCGCAGTGTATCGGTGGCAAAATCATTGATTTTAACGGTTAGAATCAGGACTCTGGCGCGGCGTGTTTCCTGTTGCAGATCGCCCACCAACTCCTGAATAATCACCTGAGTCTCTTGGTTGACATCTCCCAGTCCCACCGTATCGGTAAAAATCAGCAACGGCAACTCATTAGAGGGATAGGCATAACGTTCGGTGTGTTGCGTATGGGGACGAAAACCCTGTCCCACAATCTCCGCAGAAACCCCCGTCAATCCCCGCACAATCGAACTTTTTCCCGCTTGGGGCTTGCCAATCAGCAGTGCTTCTGTGGTAGGCAGTTCGGCGCGAACCGTCTCCAATATCTCTGCAACCTGCTGTTCGCTAACGCTAAACCACTGAACTACTGTTTGAGCCAGTTGTTCTACAGGTAACAATTGCACCAAACGTGTTGTTGTGTTGTTCCAGATACCCGAAATTCGGTTTTTCCAGGAATCCTCAACCGACTCAGTCGTCACACCCTCAGTTGGCTCACTCAATAGCTGAGAATTATCTGACGGCGTGTCAGTTTTATCTGGCTCAGTCATTGGCATCAAAACGGCTCATAGATTTTAGTTCGATTTTATCGATCTATTATTAAGTTACCGAGAAAATCTCCTCTTTTAACTCGTTCAGCGTCAGTTTCTGGCAAAGACGGACGCAGGCAGAGATAAATGAGGGGACCAAACAGAGGAACCAGCGCCACTGCCCAAAAGATACGAGAATCTATCAGACCTCGCCTTGCCATGTCATCATCAAACAGTGAGGTTAAGGGAAATATTAGACACATTAAACAAAAATCCAGACTGATCAGGTGAACAAAGTGCAGAGTCTGGAATTGCTGAATGTAATCTCCCCAATCTCCAGCGAGGAGAGCATAGGCGAATAAACCAACGGTACTGAGTAGGAGAGAAACACCAGTGGATCGTCTGTCTAAAATTCGCAACCACTTATCCTTTTTTCCGTCAAAGTCTTGATTAGGTTTCCGTAAAATTAAATAGGGCAACAGACAAAGTACTCCGGTTCCATTTGAGCCGATAAAATAAGGCCAAACTCGGAAGTTTTGCATTCTGCCATCAGCAAACATCAGGCAAGCATAGATCATTGGCCAGACACCCATTAGCCAGAAAATAGCGAAGAGGATAGCGTTAACGTCTCGCCACTGAAGCGTTAATAGCTTTTTGACCAAAGGCCAAGTATCGGGTTGATCGAGGGGGGCTAACCACAAGGTATAGGCTACAAATCCCACCCATATTAAAAACAAAACAATTTTTCTTACCATCATCATCATTTCAATTCATCCTCTCAGAGGCTAAGAATTCATGAAAATCCCTAAAAATGGGAAAATTTTCTTAATTGTGTGTTTTTTTGTTAATTCACTCTACGGCTGAGGCGAAATAAATGACGTCTGTCTTTAGTCAAGTTTTAGCCAATCATTCTCAATCCTTTCTCTCGCCTTTCATGGCTGCGATCGCTGAAATATACCTTCAGTTTTTGTTCTTTCATGAGGGTATTGACCATAAGACTCATTTTTGTTGAAATTGATTTCAACAAAAGATTTATCTCCTTAGCTAGATACCTCTATAAGCTTTAAAAAGATAATGTTCCATTAT
>DATNQL010000672.1:0-1615 GCA_036704025.1 Stenomitos sp. | reverse complement strand
TCATGGGACGTATTCGCAAGAAACTCATTTTTAAGTTGGTTAGCGGTTTGTGCTTCTTTCCAAGCGGTTTCCAGTTCTTCTGCCCAAGATCTCAAACGAGCAATCATCCCCTCAAAGGCATCAGATAATTGGTTAAATTCCCTAATTTTGAAGTTTCGAGGAATCCGATCAGTAGAGTGTAGATGAGATTCCTGTAAGGCGTAATCTCGGAGTTTTTCTAAGGGACGTGCCAAGTCACGAGCCACATAAAGAGTTGCTAAAAAACTTGCCGCAATTAAGCAACAAGTGAGGATGAGCAAAACTTGCTGAATATCTTTAAGACCATACAGGGCACTTTCAAGACTCGTAATGGATAAAATCGTCCACTTTTGGTTAGGCTCAGCCGTCATTGGACTCTCGATCGCCGTGTGCCCAGCGACGAGTTCGACGCCTTCTTTTTCAAAAGAAAATAAATGTAGAGAATCCCGTTGACCCGCTAGTGATTTACTCAAGACCTCCTGAAGCGCTCCACCATCTTTTTCCTGAACAATTGAACGCCCAATTCGCGCTGGATCGATATGCGCTAAAATTCTCCCATCTTGATTAATCACCACCGGATAACCGGATAAAGACCTCGGCTTGGTTGGCTGAGAATGAACTAAGGAAGATTGGAGACTCAAAGCATATCGAAGTTGACCCTCCGCGTTATAGACGGGTGCACTGAACACTAATGAGAGTTGACGGGTGGTGTCAATTCGATTGGAGTTGGTGCCTACTGGAGTTGAGGGTTTTGGAGGAAGTAGCGCCGTCACGTAAATAGGAGAACGCTTGCGTGGCAATAAGGAACGCTGCCAAGGCCATAAGGTAACCTCTTTGTGAGGGAGGGCTTGGTTGCCACAAGTACTAGCCACGAGCTTTCGGGTTTGAATATCACTTAGCTGTACGCACTCGATCAAAGTTGGTAATTGTTGAGCGAGTTTCTCGATAAATCCTTGCTCAACTTCTAGAGACTGGGACTGTAACTCTTGGCTTTCGCTGGCTGTTTCCAGGATAGCTTTGAGGGTATCAACGGCTTGTTGAATATTCTGTCCCTTTCTCACGGCGCTCTCGATCAGATTTTGCCGAGCCGTTTCCAACAGCGTCGAGCGTGCTTTTCTGTAGGTTACATACACCCCCAACAGTAACACTGGTACGCTCAGCAGCAATAAGCGCGACAGCAAAATACGACGAAAGGAGGATTGACCTGGCTTAGCCATAGTATGTCTCTCAGATTAAAGTTGAAAACTCAACAGCCATAATTAATACAGTAGATGAATCCCCCATCTCATCCATCCTAAAACGCTTCAAAGTCTCCGTGTATCTTAGAGGCTTAGGTTCGAGACAACCTTTACAAGGACAGTCTCAATCTTAAGAATCCTCACACTCGTGTCTTTGTTCCAGCTAGACGCTATGCCTTCTCACTTTGCCATCCCTCGACCCCATACAACCGTTGTTCTCGCCATGAGTGCTGATGGCAAGATTGCAGACGTGGCGCGATCGCCTGCTCGATTTTCGTCTTCTGCTGATCGCACCCATCTGGAAACACAAATTGCTCTGGCTGACGGTGTGTTGTTTGGTGCCAATACACTCCGCGCCT
>DATNQL010000671.1:0-3784 GCA_036704025.1 Stenomitos sp. | reverse complement strand
TTTGCCACCCTCATGTGGGTGTTGAGCCGATTGCTGATGCTCGTCGCGATGTTCCTAATTGCCCCTTCCCTACCAGTACCACCACGAGGGATTGCGCCAGAAATGAGCTGGGATGTATTCGCTGGTTGGGATGGGGAGTGGTATCACAAATTAGTCATGTATGGCTACGAATATGCCGATGATGGCAAGCAACATACGGTTGCCTTCTTTCCCCTGTTGGCGTTGGTTATCCGGGGAGTCATGGCTTTTGGCTTGCCCTTTGAGGTGGCAGGAACGCTGGTGAATAATTTGGCGTTTTTAGCGGCTCTGATGCTGATTTTCGTTTGGGTAGAAGAGTGCCACGGGCAAGAATCGGCGCGGTGGACAATTGCCGCTCTAGCCTGGTGTCCATTCTCACTCTTCGGCACGGTGATTTATACAGAAGGGCTGTTTCTGTTGTTGAGTTCAGCCAGTTTACGAGCGTTTGAGAAACGGCAGTATGCCTGGGTTGCTTTGTGCGGGGCTTTAGCGAGTGCCACGCGGGTAACGGGAGTGATGCTAGCACCGACATTTCTGATTGTGGCGTGGCGAGAACGTCGAGGTGCGATTGCTTATGGGGCAGGGTTAGCCAGCAGTGTAGGGGCTTTGTTGTATGTTGCTTATTGCACGCTTCGTTTTGGAGACCCTTTGGTATTTTTGCATACACAGAAAGCTTGGGGGAGAACCGAGGGATTTGCGTGGCAGGGGTGGTTAGAGATATTCAGAAAGGTGGTGATTGGGTCGATTGATGCCACTACAGGTGCGATTAAAGATCCCTCACATCCAGTCTTATTTGTTGGAATTTTCGTTATTGCCTTTTTGTTGTGGCGCTTTCGTCAAGCCATCGGTTCGATTAAAGTCGGCTATAGTTTTTGCCTGTTAGGGTTGGTGCTCTGGCTGTTGGGGGGTGACGGGTTGATTAAAACCGTGATGGTTTTTGGTGGATTGTATTTGCTGTGGCGATCGCGAACTCAACTCAGCCTCACGGTATGGGTTTATGGCTTGTGTGTTTTTGCTTTAATTTTGAATACTGGAATGGTTGTATCCATCGATCGCTACGCTTACAGTATCGTCTCGTTAGCGATCGCGTTCGGCTTGTGGCTGGCTCGTTACCCACGTTTGGGATACCCGATTATGGGCTTTTTTGCGCTTTTGTTGGTTACGTTCGCGATTCGATTTTCTCAGCAGCTTTGGGTGGCGTAGTCTTACCGCCATTCGCCTTGCACTACAAAGGCTGCCCAGTAATAGGGGGCTTTCCATTGCTCGGTTTTGATCATTTCTAACTGTGCTGCCCGGAGTGCGGCTACGGGATTGAGTCCTTCATTGAGCATTTTCTGGTAGTATTTTGTCATTAAGGTGGATGTTGCCGTGTCGTTCACACTCCACAAACTGACGGTGACGCGCTTTGCCCCAGCATACATAAAGCCTCTTGTCAAGCCGACTAACCCTTCTCCTTTTACATCCTTACCCAGTCCGGTTTCGCACGCACTTAAGACGACGAGTTCGGCGGGGAGGTTGAGGTTGAAGATGTCGTTGAGTCGGAGGAAACCATTGGTATCTGCGCCGTTTTCATCCAATAAGGACAGCACAACTCCGGATAATTCGGGATTGATGGTATTGAGGAGTCCGTGAGTGGCGAGGTGGATGATGCGATATTGGGAGAGGTCGGGTTTCGTGGCGGTGGTACGAGAGGCGGCAAAGTCAAAGGCGGAGAATCGTTGATTTTCTGGGACGAGGGCGAGAATGGATTCAGCTTCTTTGCGGGTGTATTCTAGGCGTTGCAGGTTGACACCTATCTCTATTGCCGAACGGGTTGCCTCGGTGGAGGAAGAGGGCGGGTTTTGTTGAGGTTGGGATGTTTTGAGACGGGGGTCATTGGGTTCAAAAACGGGGTCGGCAAGGGCTACAAGGGTTTTGGGGGCTGGTTTTCGGTCTTTGAGTTCGTTTCGGAGTACGGCGATGGTTGAGGCGGAGGGGAGGGAGACAATTTCGTGATTAACCAGGAGGGGTGTGTAGGGGTTCGCATCCGCCAGGGGTTTAAACCCCTGGCTCATAGCTAAAGTCCTCTGAAGAGGACTATTTATAAGGGTTTGAGTCGTCTTTAGACCAATACCAGTGAGGATAAGGGCTTCCCATCCCTTTTCGCCCACGATGCGTATAAGTTGTAGGGATTGATTATAGTACTCTAGCGCTGTTTGCTTTTGTCCTAAATCGCTGTATGCTTGACCGATGCCCAAAAGAATAACGGCTTC
This sequence comes from Stenomitos sp., assembly GCA_036704025.1. GTDB lineage: Bacteria > Cyanobacteriota > Cyanobacteriia > Cyanobacteriales > Coleofasciculaceae > Allocoleopsis. Next base: position 1,514 of record DATNQL010000671.1, on the reverse strand, counting down.
CCCTGCTTTATCACCCACTGCCCGAGACAGAGATAGTGCTTCTTCAAATTTGGCAATCGCCTGTTGTAGGGATTCTGCTGTGCCTTGCTTGAATAATTGCTTTCCCTCCTGATAGGCTTGTTCAGCTGCGGCGCGATTTGCATCTTGCTCGGTAGCGGCTGGCTGTTGGGCAAAGCTTGACAATTCCCCCCAACTCTTGGCTTCCCCCTTTTTAACTCTGACGGGAGGGGGATCGAACCGGGGGGAGAATTGTTTAGGTGCCGCAGCTACGGACTCTGACACCAAAACAACAGCGATCAATAGAGCTAAACCGAAAACCTCTCCCCCAACCCCTTCCTCACTAAAGCTCCGGCTACGAGGAGAGGGGGGTAATGCTCCTGCTCCCCCTTCCCTTGCTCCTGATGGGGCTGGGGGGTTAGGTTTTTGAGTTAGAAGCGATACTAGATCGAGCAACAGCGATCGCGATTTCTTCCCGATAGAATTCCCTTCCATCTGCATAACCACCTCGTCAGCCATCACAGCACCTATTTCTCTCGCGTCTACTTTAATCGACAATGCCGTGACACTGTATCTCTGAGAGTTTAGAGGTTATGCACGTACACTAGCGTAGAACCCCAACTTCTTAAAAAAGTCGGGGTTCTGAACGACTGACTTCTGCTTTCAATCAACTTAAAATCCCGGTTAGGCTCAAAACAAACTCAGGCAACACATCCTCTCCTGACAAGCTGGTGGGATTGTCCAACACTTCCACCTCTCGCCCTTGACGATAGATTTCAACTGTTCGATTTTGGATGTCAATCAGCCAACCCAATCTAGCCCCGTTATCCCTATATTCCTGCATTTTGGTTTGTAAGGGTTGGAGCCGATCCGAACTGGAGCGCAATTCTATCACCAAGTCTGGGCAAACATTGGCAAACGTTTGCTTTTGCTCATCACTCAGAGAATCCCACCGTTGCTGACTCACCCAGGATGCATCAGGAGAGCGATCGCTTCCATTGGGTAGACTAAATCCAGTGGAAGAATCAAAGGCAATACCGCCGCCACCCAGTTCCTCAACCCATTTGACGAGTTGATAGGTAATCTTGGCATTACGCTTCCCTGTTTCCCATCCCGTCGGTGGATTCACAATCAATTCTCCTGTCGCTGTTCTTTCCAATCTCAAGTCTTGGTTAGCGGTTGCCAGTTCGACAAAATTATCATGACTCAGGGAAAGCGTCAGGTTTAATGGGAGGTTAAGCTGAATGGTTTGGCCTATTGTCATTTGGATTTTGGATGCAAGGATTGGGGATTTTCCAGGGAGAATGAGTTAGTTTAGATACTTGTAGATATAGCTAAATAGGTCATAGCAATTTTATATTTTTTAGGACAGAAACTTTGTATTTATTCTTAACATCATTTTTAGGTTTTACCTTTGAATTTAAAACTAGTCAAGTTGCCTCCGAGATTGGTAGGCTGGGAATAGTCCTCAGGGGCTTTATATTATTTAGGAGAGTAGGACTTGAAGTATCAGAATT
>DATNQL010000670.1:0-2253 GCA_036704025.1 Stenomitos sp. | reverse complement strand
GTTTAGCGACAAATTTTGTAGGAAAACCGATCGCCTATGTACAAAACCCACCCTTGCCCATGAACTATCAAATTAGTTCCTAAAATCAAAATTATAAATGCCAACTTTTGGTCATTAGACAAGGTAAATCTCCCTAGATTCAAGCCTTATATCTGAATCTAGCTCTTGAGCCGATGCCCCTTATGCCGTTTTGGGTTTGTCCATTGAGAGCGATCCACTGGTAAATTGGCAATGGCACTGCCTACTAAAGCTCTCATTCATGCTGAAGAAACATAAACCGTTGCTGCTGCTAGGATTGGGTGCGGCAGTCTTACTCATCGGCGGTGGTGTAACCGCTTACTGGCTACTCGTGCAGCGAAAACCGGTTCTGGGAGAGGCTCCACTCGGTTCCCAGTTGGTTCCACAAGATGCCCTGCTCACGGCGTCAATTTCGACGGATGCAGCGCCATGGCAGCAGTTGCAGCTCTATGGCACACCGGAAACGAAAGCGGCTCTGAACCAACAGCTCACGCAACTGCAAAATAATCTGCTCACAGCCAATGGCTATAACTATGAGCGAGATATCCAACCTGGGTTGAGCAAAACCGTCATGATTGCCTATCTGGAGTCTAGGGCACCAATGCCGGGAGCTTCTCCAGGGAAAACACCTTTATTCGGTAGGTCATTACTCCCTGACCTGATTGTATTGCCGATGCAAAGCCCCGCTCAGGCACAGCAACTATTTGAAAAAACCAAGTCTCAGAAAGCTACGCAGTTTTTTGAACGAACCTATAAAGGAATTCCCATTCGAGAAACTCACAAAAGCAATGTCCAGAATTATTCAATTGCTTTGCTGGGGCGTTTCTTGGTCGTTACAAATAACCCTAAAATCACGGAGCGGGTGATTGATACCTCTAAAGGGGGTTCCTCCGTAGCCGCGACGCCAGGGTATTTGGAGGCATTGCCGAAAGTGAATGCCACAACACCCTTCGCCCAGTTTTATTTGAATATGCCTGTGTTCTCAGCGGTACTCGCGGCGAATTCAGGGCGTAACCTCTCTCCGGCAAAAATGGCGGAGGCTCAACAAATGCAGGGAGTGGCGACGACGGTCACTCTAGAATCCCAAGGAATGCGCTTTCAAGGAATTTCTTGGCTTAAACCCAATAGCCCGCAAAAGTACAACGTTGAGAATACAACCCCACGTTTACCCAGACGCCTGCCCGCAGATACGCTATTCATGCTGGCTGGGGGCAATTTAACACAATTGTGGGAGGGTTTTGCCCAAGGGCCGGAGTCGAATCCACTTTTACCGATTACACCCGAAACTCTCAATACAGCTTTAAAGGCATTTTTAGGTTTAGATTTTGAGAACGATCTACTCCCTTGGATGGGAGATGAGTTCTCCCTGGCTCTGATTCCGGCCTCTCCAGAAAGTTTGACCCTTCCCGAAAATCAAGCTTCTCCGCCCTTGGGAGCCGGTGTGGTGTTGATGCTAGAGGCACGCGATCGCGCCCGTGCGGAAGCCACTCTCAAGCGACTCGACCAAGTGATGGCAACTCGCTATGGATTTCAGGTGGAACCCACGAAGCTGGGGAATCAAGCCGTGGTCAGTTGGCTCTCACCCTACGGGGGAGTGAGTGCGACTCACGGCTGGTTAGAGGGCAGTGTCGTCTTCTTAACCCTAGGAGCACCGATTGCCAATTCTATCCTTCCGGAACCCCAAGTTCCCCTGATTCAAACTCCGCTATTTCAGCAAGCTGTACCCACTCAGCCGAATCCCAATAATGGTCAGTTTTTTCTGGATGTGGATCGCACCATCAATAGCAGTAATCTGAACCTGCAAAAAGTCCTACCGCCGGAGCAAAAGCTTCTGGCAAAAGCCATTCGTGCGATCGGGTTCACGGGCGCGATTCGTGACAAACAGAGTACTCGCTTTGACCTATTTGTGCAGCTCAAAACGGCTGTCATCCCCAGTCCCACTCCTATTCCTGAGAACCCTTCTCAGATTCAACGCACTCCGATAGCCCCTCAGATCCGCCCCAGCCGCCCATCTGTGCCACAGATATCCCCCGCCCCTTCAATCAGTCCTTCTGTGTCGCCAACGGCTCAGACGCCCTCAATCAGCCCTTCTGTGTTGCCAACTCCTGAGGCATCTCCCAGCCAATCGCCTTGAAACCTTGCCCTAACCATCCTCACCCTTAGCTTCGGGGAGTATCCTAAATGAACCAATTTACATCCGAAGGCAGGAGGCAGAAGGTAGAAGGCAGGAGGCAG
>DATNQL010000669.1:0-7181 GCA_036704025.1 Stenomitos sp. | reverse complement strand
CCCCGCCATAACCTTAGCGTTTCCGGCTACAGCTTTCTGTACAACCTGAAATAACTGATACTCTTCATCCCAAGTTAGGGTCGGAGATTCCCCCGTCGTCCCGCACACGACCAGCGTATCTGTGCCATTGTTCACTAAATGAGCGGCTAATTGCTCAGCGACTTCATAATTGACGCTGCCATCTTCCTTAAAGGGCGTGAGCATCGCCGTTAGTACACGTCCAAAATTGACCACCCTTGTTTTATTCCTCCTGGGTCAAAGGTTTGCTCGGCGTAGCCGTTGCCATAAGCGTGGGTTAAACCGTTGAAGGTTGAAGGTTATAGGGTTGAAGGTTAATTGCTTCAATTTGGAACGTTCAACGTGCCACCCTATCAACGGCCAATCCCTCAACTAGCTCGTTTATGAATGAGCCACTGTTGTGGTGGCCGGTCGCAGTAAATTGCGCGCCACCAACAATTCCGCAATTTGTACCGCATTCAGAGCAGCACCCTTACGAATTTGGTCGCCACACAGCCAAAGTTCCAAACCGCAGGGATGAGAAAGGTCTTGACGAATTCGACCCACCAGAACTTCGTCACGACCTGAGGCATCAATCGGCATGGGGAAGTAATTGGCTTGCCAGTCTTCCACCAGTCGCACTCCAGGGGCATGGGCCAGCACCTCTCTGGCTTTAGCTACGGACATGGGTTGTGCAAACTCTAGATTAATCGCTTCTGAGTGAGCACGCAGTACAGGAACCCGTACACAAGTGGCGCTAACTCTGAGCTGGGGCGCATTAAAAATCTTGCGCGTTTCGTTAACCATCTTCATCTCTTCCTCGCAGTACCCCTGCTCATTCAGTGGAGTGTTGTGCGGGAACAGATTAAAGGCTAATGGGTAAGGAAAGCTTTCTGTGATCGGGGTTTCACCTTGCAAAATGGCTTGCGCCTGGGTCTTGAGTTCTTCCATCGCTCTCATCCCAGCCCCACTCGCCGACTGATATGTAGCCGCAACAATGCGTTGCACGGGCTGCACTTGATGCAGGGGCCAAACCGCCACAGCCATTAAAATCGTCGTACAGTTAGGATTGGCAATAATGCCTTGATGTCTCGCGGCGGCGTCGGGATTGACCTCCGGAATCACCAGGGGCACGTCTGGATTCATGCGAAAGGCACTGGAGTTGTCAATCACAACCGCGCCGCTCTCCACTGCTTTTGCCGCCCAAGCTTTCGACGTTGACCCTCCGGCAGAGGCTAACACTACATCAATATTCTCAAACGATTTCTCAGATACAGGCTCTACTAACAGTTCTTCTCCCTGAAAAGAAAGGGTACGCCCAGCCGAGCGGGGTGAGGCTAAAAGCTTTAACTCGGCGAGTGGGAAGTTTCGGCTTTCCAGTAATTCTAGTAACTCTGTGCCTACTGCACCGGTCGCGCCTAAAATAGCAACGCGAATTGAATTAGACAAATGAATTTCCTCCACCTTAATAACGAGCTTAATAACTTAATAAAGAGATACTTTTCACACGGACTGAATTGACGCTTTAGAGGTCGTTAATTTTTTTTAAGTTTACTGGATACTCTTACATTAATAACTTGGTTTCGTTCTAGCGCACCGTCGTTTTAAAAATGGCATGAAATTTAATACATTGCTAATACCTGTCTTAACACGATTGAGTCTGGTTTCTCACTCTACCATCTGAGGGATAGTCAGAGCTATGGGCGACAAGAGAGACTTTACCCTTGAGTTGGTTACACCCCAAGACCCCTGCTTCTGCCGTAAAAGGAATAGATATGATTCCTTATAGTCTAGGCTGATGCCACGCGATCGGCTAGACTTGGCTTAATAGTTCGACTTTTGCTCTATAACCCGATGGAGTAGCGACTTAAGTCGCTTTGGCGCTCAAAGTCAAGTTCGCTACATTCGGCTGAATCTATGCGTCATGCTAACGCTAATACCCGCTCCTATGTACTATCATCAGATACGGAAACTACAAGCACTGCCTAGAGAGTTGTCTTAAAGACGATCCCCCTTGGCGGTGTCCCAACGGGGCAATCGCAAAGGAAAAACGGTTGGATGCTTATACTTAACGGGTTGCCACTAGAATACCACGACAGACCCGCCTTCACCTCTAAAGGACTTGGTTGCTTAAGCATCTATTGAAACATCCGCCCTAACTCCTTACAAAATCTATATAACAGTTGTCTGAAACGAAAGCGTCCATGAAAGTTACTCAGGAACCGCTCCCCAAGAGCCAGATCGGTCTGGAGATTGAAATTCCCGCCGAAACGACCAAACAAGCCTACGAAAAGGTCGTGCAAAACCTCTCACGTTCTGCCAACATTCCTGGGTTTCGCAAAGGAAAGGTACCCCGTCAAATTTTGCTACAACGGCTGGGACACCAACGAATTAAAGAAGCCGCGCTCGAAGATTTGGTTCAAGATGGCCTAAAACAAGCGATTGAGCAAGAATCGATCAATGCTCTGGGAAACTACAAGCTCACCTCTACTTACGAGGAATTAATCAGTCGATTTCAGCCGGGACAACCCCTAACGTTTTCGGCATCGGTTGATGTCCCCCCCCAAGTTAACTTAGGAGAGTACAGTGGCTTGAGTATTAAAGCCGAGGAGACTCAACCTGAGCCGGAGGCGGTCGATCAATTCTTAGAACAGCGTCGTGTCGAGCAAGCCACTCTCATCCCCGTGGAATCACGTCCTGCTCAGATGGGAGATGTGGCTGTGGTGGATTACAGTGGTCGATATACGGGCGAAGGAGAAGAGGCCACAGAAATCTCAGGGGCACAAGCCACAGACTTTCAAATTGAGCTCGGAGAAGGACGGTTTTTGGAGGGCATCGTTCAGGGGATCGTGGGTATGAACCCTGGGGAAACCAAAGAAGTTGAACTCACTTTTCCGGACGATTACCCACGCGAAGATTTAGCCGGTAAGCCAGCCGTTTTTACCATTACCCTGAAAGAACTTAAGGAAAAAGAGCTACCTGAGTTAGATGATGACTTTGCTCAAGAAGTCAGTGAACAAGAAACGCTAGCTGAGTTACGGGAATCCTTAGAAAAACAGTTTCAGGAAAAAGCGGATCGAGAAACGGCAGCGAGTAAAGAGCAAGCTCTGTTAGAGGCGCTCCTAGAGAAAGTTGAGATTGATCTGCCTGAAACGATGATTGAGCAGGAAGTTCAAACGCTCTTGACCCAAACGGCGATCCAAATGGAAAGCTATGGGATGGATGTACGCAAGCTGTTTAATGCCGAAACCCTACCACAGCTCAAAGAGCGATCGCGTCCCGATGCCGTTGTCCGCCTCAAGCAATCCCTGGCTCTTCAGGAAATTGCGAAACGGGAATCTCTCACCGTTGAACCAGAGGAAATTGAAGCCAAATCCCAAGAAGTGTTGGAGCAGCTTTCTGGACAAGATGTCGATCCCAAGCGGCTGCGGGAAGTTGTTGAATCCGATTTAATTAAAGAGAAAGCGATTAAGTGGCTCGAAGAACACGCCACCATTGAATTGGTACCCAAAGGGTCTTTGACCCCAGAAGAGACAGAAGAAGAAACTCAACCAGAGTCTCCAACGACAGAGGTCGCTCAAGAACCGGAAATTGAGGCGGCGTCCCAGACGATTGACGTACAAGCTGAACCCGCTGAGTAGAGTAGGGATGGGGGATGGGAGACAATTTATCCCGCTCCCCAAGCCCAAATCCAATGCCTCAGACCGTCAGTCCTCTAGCAATTGAGGCATAATGATCACTAGAAGAGTTGTGATATTCCCCCTTTTATGCAGGGGAGAGATAGCACTACGGCTAACTAAAATGCTTTAACGTCTGTTCTATGCTGCAATCTCAGTCCAACGGCTACCAGTTCACGAGCTTAAGTTCCTTTGACATTGGCTCTCTTAGTCCTAGCAACGTCGTCCCGATGGTGGTAGAGCAGTCCGGGATAGGGGAGCGAGCTTTTGACATCTACTCACGGCTCTTAAGAGAGCGCATCGTGTTTTTGGGGACGCAGGTAGACGATACTGTTGCTGACTCCATTATTGCCCAACTCCTGTTTTTAGATGCCGAAGACCCCGAAAAGGATATCCAACTGTACATCAATTCTCCCGGTGGTTCGGTAACAGCAGGGATGGCGATGTATGACACCATGCAGCAAATTCGTCCAGATGTTGTTACCATATGCTTCGGCTTGGCGGCCAGCATGGGAGCATTTCTCCTAACCGCTGGAGCGCCCGGTAAACGGATGGCTCTGCCTAATTCCAGAATCATGATTCACCAACCTTTGGGAGGTGCCCAAGGGCAGGCGATCGATATTGAAATCCAAGCCAGAGAAATTCTTTACCATAAGCGGACGCTGAACCAGTTACTAGCCCATCATACGGGTCAGCCACTCGAAAAAATCGAAGCCGATACCGAGCGCGACTTCTTTATGTCAGCGGCTGAGGCAAAAGACTATGGTTTGATCGATCAGGTCATCACCAGGCAGAATCTTCCCAAGTCGGAAGCAGCTGTCACTCCTATCAAGTAAGAGGCTTCATATGTCTAAATACGACTCCCATCTAAAATGTTCGTTTTGCGGCAAGTCTCAGGAGCAGGTGCGTAAGCTAATTGCAGGACCAGGAGTCTACATCTGCGATGAATGCGTTGACCTGTGTAACGAAATTCTAGATGAGGAGTTGCTCGACTCCAGTGGGCCAGCGCCCCAACCCGTACCCCCCAAAGAACCCCCGCAGAAGCGTCGCACTCGTGCTTCGGGTCTCTCGTTGAATCAAATTCCCAAACCCAGGGAACTGAAAAAGTACCTAGATGAGCACGTCATTGGTCAAGATGATGCGAAGAAAGTTCTTTCGGTTGCCGTCTATAACCACTACAAGCGCTTGAGCTTTATTCAGGCTAAGGGCAATGGCAAGGCAGGGTTGGAGGATGTGGTAGAGCTGCAAAAGTCCAACATTCTCCTGATGGGGCCGACGGGTTGCGGGAAAACCCTTCTGGCTCAGACGTTAGCGAGTGTATTAGATGTACCTTTTGCGGTCGCCGATGCCACGACGCTGACAGAAGCCGGCTATGTTGGGGAAGATGTCGAGAATATTTTACTGCGGTTGTTGCAAGTGGCAGACCTCGATGTCGAGGAAGCTCAGCGCGGGATTATCTATATCGATGAAATAGACAAGATTGCTCGCAAAAGTGAAAACCCTTCCATTACCAGGGATGTTTCTGGGGAAGGCGTCCAGCAAGCTTTGCTCAAGATGTTAGAGGGAACCGTTGCTAATGTACCTCCCCAAGGGGGTCGTAAGCATCCCTATCAAGATTGCATTCAAATTGACACGAGCAACATCCTGTTTATTTGCGGGGGAGCCTTTGTTGGCTTGGAAAAAGTGGTGGAGCAGCGGATTGGCAAGCGCTCTATCGGCTTTATTCAACCCGGAGAGGGTCAGTCCAAAGACAAGCGCACAGCCGATGTACTACGGCATTTAGAGCCAGATGACTTGGTGAAGTTTGGCATGATTCCAGAGTTCATTGGGCGCGTACCGGTGGTGGCAGTGGTTGACCCACTCGACGAAGAAGCGCTGATGGAAATTTTGACCGAACCCCGCAATGCGCTGGTGAAGCAGTATCAAAAACTGCTGAAGATGGACAGCGTACAGTTAGAGTTTAAACAAGATGCGATTCGGGCGATCGCACAAGAAGCTTACCGCCGGAAAACAGGTGCGAGAGCACTGCGCGGCATTGTAGAAGAATTGATGTTAGACGTGATGTACGAGTTGCCTTCTCGTAAGGATGTCACGCGCTGTATGATTACGCGGGAAATGGTGGAAAAACGCTCCACTGCCGAACTATTGGTACATCCCTCTTCCCTACCGAAGCCAGAATCTGCTTAAAAAACAGGAGATTCCGGTAGGAGATTCGAGCCAGAGAGTAGGAAAATTTTGAATAGCCGATTTTTTTAGGGACGTATCAGGATGCGCCCCTATGAGTCATTTTACTGAAATTGTTTAATATGCCTGTGATTAACGTTCGTGGTGTCGAACACTACTATGAGTGGATTCGCCAACCCACAACCTCTGGAACTAAGCCAGTCATCGTTTTTATTCATGGTTGGGGCGGTTCAGCGCGGTATTGGGAAAGTACCGCGATCAGCTTGTCCGAGCAATTTGACTGCCTGCTCTACGATCTACGGGGGTTTGGTCGCTCAAAGTTACCCCAAGAGCCAATCGAGGAGTTGCTCTATGAAATGGAGGATTACGCTGAAGATTTAGCCGTGTTGCTCGATACTCTAGAGCTACGTCGCGTCTACATCATGGCTCACTCTATGGGGGCGTCTTCTGCTGTGTTCTTTCTGAATCGTTATCCAGAGCGAGTGGAGCGAGCCGTTTTAACCTGTAGTGGCATCTTTGAATATGACGAGAAATCCTTCTCCGCGTTCCATAAATTTGGCAACTATGTTGTTCAGTTCCGTCCCCGTTGGTTCTTGCGAGTTCCTTTTGCCAGCGCAATGTTCATGGCGCGATTTTTGCATCGCCCGTTGCCCGCCGCTGTGAGCCGTGCTTTTTTAGAGGATTTCTTAGAAGCGGATTACAAAGCGGCGTTGGGAACCATGTTGACATGTGTGAGCAAGTATGCGTCTGAAGTGATGCCCCAAGAGTTTGCTCAACTCAGTGTGCCAACGCTCTTAGTTGCGGGTACACATGACAAAATTATCCCCGCAGAGCTGGGGCGTCGGGCGGCTCAGCTCAATGAAAAAGTTGAGTATTTGGAAATTCCTGATACGGCTCACTTCCCGATGCTAGAAAAGCCGGACGTTTATTTAGAGCGGGTGCAGGAATTTTTGGGTGTTGGCTCCCCAGCAAACGCTTGAGTAACAAGGCAACCATTAAGAAATCCCCAGCCCTGTTAAGAGCTGGGGATATTAATCAGGGTGCATCTACCATTCCTTTATTCCAAAACTGGCGATCACCTCCGGAACGATTTTGAGCAATTTGGCACAAAATGCGAATCTCCAGATGAGGATTGCTACATCACATGAGTTCGACAAAACTCCAAGGCTACAGAAAAATCGTTGGTTTGCTGGGGATAGTCAACTACAGGACGACGAATAACCACCAGTGGAAGACCCAACTCAGCCGCAACCGCTCGCTTAATCTCTTCTCCGCCAGCCACACCAGAAGCCTTGGTTACGACCAGCGAAATCTGCCAGTGAC
>DATNQL010000668.1:0-2703 GCA_036704025.1 Stenomitos sp. | reverse complement strand
AAGCCCGTAATCAACAGTTAGATGAAATTGGCAAATATATCAAATCTCTTTCCACTCAGGTGATTTTAACGGGGGATTTAAATATTACGATGTGGTCGCCTTACTATAAACGGTTCATGAGTCAGGCTGGGCTGAAAAATGCTCGTCAAGGATTCGGTACGGTTCCCACATGGCCGCTCAAAACGAATTATCCTCCTTATTCCAAAATGCCCATTTTGTTCACTCGGCTATTATCAATTCCCATCGATCATTGCTTGATTAGTCCAAACATTAAAGTAGCGAAAATTCGCGCTGGGTCATCTGTCGGTTCAGATCATCGACCTTTAATTACAGATTTGGTCTTGTAGCAAAAGGCAGATGGCAGAAGGGAAAAGATTGACAGCTCAAGGTTTCAGTATTTTGCTTTGTCTTACTCCCTTCCCGCCAGAAGATTACCTATTTCTAACTGCCCCAGCTCCCTCAGCTCCCCCAGCTTCCCTAGCTTCCTCAGCATCGGTATTCTTAGAGCGGGAAGGGAGTAATGGGCTTGGCGATCGCGATACCTGAGAACAAGGTTTAGTTTCTAGTCTGCTGTTGTTAAACTATTGTGCTTCAGGGGGTGACAATCTGCTCAAAAAATTGGTAGAGCTTGCTTTTCATCCAGTTGAGTCTTCAAAAAATATCAGCTTATTGACAGGTCTATTGCAAATAGTTTTGAGCCACGCCGTTCTCGATAATGATTATCATTCAGGTGGGAGAGGAAGGGCGAGGTGTACCTCGCCCTTCCTCTGGACGGTTCTTCACCATCTTTCGGCTCAATTTCCCTAGATTTGATGGTAAATATATGAACTGATAAAGACAGAAACTAACTCACAGCTTGAATCTCTTCCATAGCTCGAAATCCTCGTTGAAAATAAGGAAGTTTATTTCGAGAAAGCTGCATCAATTGTTCTATCCAGTCTCGGCAAAACTCCCAACCGATAATCCACATTTGTCCATAAAGACCAATCCAGAAGTTGCTGTGTCGTCTTGAGGTTCTTTTCAACTCTTGGAGGCGACATACATATTTTTGCTGACCGGAGCGTCGAGCTTTATCTCCTTTTAAGCAAGCACAAGTATAGGCAATGGCGATTAACAAGACTAGACGAGTTAAACGCTCAATGGAAGCCTTACTTCCTTCTAGATTATAGCCTCCTGTTTTACAATCTTTGAACAGAGCTTCTATGCCAAATCGAGCTTGGTAAACTTTGATAACATCTTCGATTTCACTCAAGTTAGTCAAGATATACCAACCTTCAGCCGAAGCTTTTCGCCGATATTTGCGCTTCCAATAAGCCGCCAAAGAAAATTTACCAAATCCGGTTTCTTTCGTATAATTAATTCCCGACCAAAACAGTTTCATTCCAGGAGCCAAACCTATTTCACTGAGCTTTTGATAGGTTTTGCCGGGTTTCTTGACAAACGCATCCTGTTTGAGGCGTAGGGCAAAGCCTACTTTCTTCTTCTTGAGCCAGTAAGCTAACTCAACTGAGCGAAATTCTCTATCTCCTATGACAACAACTTCATAATCTTTGAGTAATTTGAGGACGGGACGGAGTACAGCTATTTGTTCGGTCAGATTGCTACTACCTGCTTTCTCCAAAAATTGCCAATACAGAGGAAAAGCTCGTTTCTTCCAAATCACGCTAACCATGAGCAGATTGTTAGCTGACCACTGGGTCCTATCCAGGGGAACTACTAGACGACTCCCCGGCGGAATTTGAGAGTTCAAGATGCCTTTAATCAGGGGAAACCACAATAAAAGTACACTTAAGTTACGCAGAACTAAAAATCTTTGTAGGTGTCGTCGGCGACTTTCATAGAGAATTGGTATAGGTAAGCAGGCTGCCAATCGTTCAATTCTCACTTGTTTATGAACCTGTAGTAGCCATATCAAAATTTCTAGGGTAATTAGTTGGGAAGGGTTTAAGTACTTGGCAAGACATGTGGTATAGAATTCTGGAAGAATCATTTATGACGCGGTCTGATTAACATGAGATAGACCGCTTTTTTTTACCACAAAATATCTCCATTGCTCTCATGTAAAAAGGCGAGAGCGAAACAAAAAACTACGGAGGGAGGGCGAGGTACACCTCGCCCTCCCTCCCCCCAGCCGAATGATTATCATTATCGAGAAGCAGGCAGCTCAAAAGTTCATTCTCAATAAACCTGTCAATAAGCTGCTATTTTTTGAAGACCCAACTGGATGAAAAGCAAGCTCTGCCAATCTTTTGAGCCGATTGTCACCCCCTGAACTATTGTGCTTTAGATTAACCGACTAGAACACGATAGTCTCGTGCCTCGACATCAACAACAGATGAACGCCGATTAAACTACGCAGGAACTTCGATTTTTTGACTCCCAGCCAATCCAAACGCCTTATGAATGGCTTGCAAAGCCGTAACACCATCCTCTTTGGCAACCACACAACTCACTTTAATTTCTGAAGTGGTAATCATTTGAATGTTGATTTGGTGTTGAGCGAGGGCTTCAAACATTTGTGCCGCGACACCGGGTTGTCCCACCATCCCAGCACCCACAACACTCACTTTGGCAATGTTGGAATCGAGGAGAATCTCACCACATCCTAATACCGACATCGCTTGTTGGAGAACCGTCTGAGCGGCTTGGGCATCGGCTTGTGACACGGTGAAGGCAATATCGCGGGTGGGAACGCCATCGATC
>DATNQL010000667.1:0-11102 GCA_036704025.1 Stenomitos sp. | reverse complement strand
TCCCGCCTTGCACCACCTCCCGCAGCAAAGCCGTCATTGTTTGAGCAACTCCGGGTGAGACGGCTTGTTGTCCCTTATCCCGACTTTCGTCGAAACTGTAAATAACACGACAGGTATTTCGGTCGTTGGTGTCTTTGCATTGACCACTGTCGAGAATGCGTTTAATCGCATGGGGACGATTCCAAAAACCGCGATTGGCGATCGCCGCATAAGAACCCGTAATTTCCAAAACGTTGACTTCGCTTTGACCAATTGCCAAACGGGGAACTTGCTTCAGTTCTGAGCGCACACCGAGGCGTCGTGCCGTTTGCACCACGTTATCTAAACCCGCATCCATCGCCACCCGAACCGCAATCACATTCTCCGATTGCGCCATCCCCCTGTACATATTCACCGCCCCACCCGAACGTTCACATCCGCGTAAGCCGTAGGCAGGGGCGCAGGAGTAAGTTTTGCTGGGGGGGATACCTTGGACTAAGGCAGCGGCATAGTCAAACAATTTAAATGTCGAACCGGGTTGCCGCTTGGCTTGGGTGGCGCGATTAAACTGACTTTGTTGGTAATTTATGCCTCCCATAAGGGCATGAATTTCACCGTTACTCGTATTAAGAGTCACCAGCGCCCCTTGAGAAAATCTCAAGCGAGACCCCTCAGTGTTCACAAAAGACCGTAGCGCGGCTTCCGCTTTGGCTTGAGTGTTGAGATTCAAAGCGGTTTCTACGATAAAATTTCCTTCCTGAGCCAAATCTTCTCCCAGTAACTCCCGCAGTTCCTCGAAGACATAGCTGTAGAAATAGGGTGCCTTCGTGCTAGCGAGGAATGCACTGGCTTTTGGGCTAACGTCAATCCGCGATCGCCTTGCCTCGTTTGCTTCTTGCTGGCTAATCATCCCTAAACCACGCATCCGAGTGATCACGCGATTCCGCAATCCCAAGGCCGTATTGTAATCCTGAATCGGGTTAAACCGATTGGGAGCGGGTAAAATTGCCACCAAGGTTGCAGCTTCTGAAAGAGTTAACTCCTTAGCCGATTTGTCGAAGTAAAACTGAGCTGCATCTTCAAACCCATAGGCATCAATCCCCAAATAAATGCGATTCAAATACAGCTTTAAAATCTCGTCCTTACTGTAGAACGTCTCCAGCTTCAGAGCCACAATGGCCTCTCGAAATTTCCTCCCGGCACTGTTTTCTCGCCCAACATAGTCGGTAAACAAACTCCGAGCAACTTGTTGTGTTAACGTACTCGCCCCTTCACGAATGCCGCCGCCCTTAAAATTGGTCACCAAGGCTCGTGCAATACCATAAGGGTCTACTCCAAAGTGCCAGTAATAGCGGCTGTCTTCTGAAGCCACCACCGCCTTGGGGAGGTAAGGGGAAAATTCCGAGAGTCGTTGCAATTCTCGGTGGGCGGTGGTGCGGGGTTGACGTAAAAACGTCCCATCATCCGCAGAAATGACGACTGGCCCGTGAACCCCTAAGGGTAAGGGTCGGACTGGCACTTTCAGCCACTCAATGCCGATAATCAGTACCAACAAAGCCGTTAACCCACCGATGCCATAAAGAGCATAACGAGTGGCCAGAATATACCAAGGGGGCGGATCGACATACTCCAAGCGCACCGCCGCCGCCAGTTCGGGTGGCCCAATCGTCAGGATGTCACCGTGACGGAGTACCAGGGAAGAGAGGCGGCGTCGGCCTCGATAAATCCCGTTCGTGGAGTTTTCGTCTTTGATGATAAAGTTTCTTTGACGCCGCCCATAGCGTTCTAAAGACAGATGAATCTGACTAACGACAGGGTTACGGACTACGATATCGCAGGATTTAGAGCTGCGTCCGAGCAAGTAACGGTCTCCCAATAGGGGATAAACCTCAGCTTTAGGAGCACCGGCATCTTGTACCAAGAGTTCTGGGACTCTGGCATTAGGCTTGAGCGCCAGGGCATTAAAATTAACTCTGGCTTGAATCGTCTGTACGGCCTGAGTTAGTTGAGTGAGAAGCGTTTTGGGCTGTTGGGGCGGTTGGGGGGAACTCATCTTTAAGGGAAGAGCTGTAGGCTTTCTAGCTCTGGATTCATTTTACTCGCTACTCTCAGGGAGCCGTTGTGAGTTGTCGTTTTGGATATCAAATTGAGCGATTCATTATCATTTTGAAGTAGAGACAAGAACCGCAGACTTCAATTGTTACTTGTGGCACATAATCTTGTCCAGTAGACCCACAGACTTGCTACTGGTCAACGGAAGGCTGAAGGAAGTTACCTCATCTTGGCTCTAGATGAAGGAATAAAGCTTGAATTGGAAAATTTTTTGAGTCTTTTCGGCTACTCTGGCGCAGACTTTCCCGGAACTCGCTTTTTCATCCTCTCAACTTCAGACTTCGTTTCGTTAACAGCACCCATCATCACAGCATGAATTCATCCACATCGACCAAGGCAACGAATAACAACAGTTCAGATCCACTTGATTTAACGACCGTTATCCAAACCTTAGATAGTCTCGTTGGTGAAGTGAATCTTGAGCCGTTAATGGCCACCTTAATGAGGATTGTTATAGAAACTACGGGTGCCCAGAAAGGATTTCTTCTGTTGAATCGTAACGGGCAACTCTTCATCGAAGCAGGCGAGTCTGTTGTGGGACAATCCATCCCTGTGGAAACGAGTGAACAATTGCCTGTTTCCGTGATTTATGACGTCGCCAGCACTCAAAAAGACTTGGTTTTAGACCATGCCAGGAGTGAGGGAAGTTTTACAACCGATCCCTATATCTGTCAACATCAATCAAAATCTATTTGGTGTGCCCCCATTTGTGGTCAAGGTCAACTGATTGGGATTTTTTATTTAGAAAATAATATCACTACTCGGGCATTTAATTCGGAGCAGGCACAAATTTTAAGGCTCCTCTGTTTGCAAGCGGCAATCACCCTACAAAATGCCCAACTCTACCAACAATTGAAGGATTATTCGCAGCAGCTAGAACACCAACTAGAAGAGCATACCCAAGACTTAACGCCAGACATTAACCTCAGCGAAGTGGCACAAACAACACAAACACTACGGTTAACTCAGTTTGCGGTCGATCACAGCGTAGATGCCATTATTTGGATTGCTTCAGATTCACGCCATGTTTATGTGAATGATGCCGCTTGCCGTTTGACGGGTTATACCAAAGAGGAGCTACTTGCCTCTACCGTGTGCGAACGAAACCCAAACTTTACTCTCGCAACCTGGCAACAGCACTGGCAAGACATTAAGCAGCAGGGTTCTTTAGTATTTGAAACTCATCTTTTTAGTAAACAGGGGCGATTAATCCCGTTAGAAGTGAGCTCAAACTATGTAGAAGTTGATGGACAAGGATATATTTGTGCATTCTGTCGTGACATTGCCACCCGTAAGCAAGCCGAACAAGCCCTGCGAGAAAGTGCTAATCAAATTCGCACCATTACTGATAATATACCGGCTTTAGTGGCTTATGTTGACAATCAAGAGTGTTATCAATTTGTCAATCAACAATATACGGAATTAATGAAGATTCCGGCTTCAGAAATTATCGGTAAGTCTGTTCGGGATATTTTTGATCCTGCCATTTATGAACGGAGAGAACGGTATGTCAAAGCTGCATTATCAGGAAAAAAAGTTTGTTTCGAGGACGTTTATCCTAACGATGGAAAGGAACAGTATTGGGAAATCACACTGATTCCCCATCAGTCAGAAACAGGAGTGACAGTACCCCAGGAACCCATCAAAGTTTCTGGCTACTTTGTTTTTGCCCAAAATATCACAAAACGAAAACAAGCCGAAATTGCCCTAAAACGGAGCGAATTAAAGTTCCGAAATATCTTTGAGAATTCCTTAATCGGTATCTTCCGGACTCGGATTTCGGATGGTTTAGTTTTAGAAGTCAATCAACGCGGTGTTGAGATGATGGGCTATAACTGTGCCAGCGAAGTAATTGGACAAAAATTCAGCCAGGAGTTTTATGCCAATCCAGAAGATAGACAGCGAATGCTGGATCAAGTTTATCAACAGGGTGCCGTCAAAGACTTTGAAATGCAGTTTCGCCAGCAAGATGGCTCCATTCGCTGGGGGTTGTTTGGGGTACGCCTGGATGCCGAAGCGGGTTGCTTTGAGGGTGTGATCACAGATATTAGCGATCGCAAACGCTTGGAACAAGAATTATTGCACTCTCAACGCTTTTTAGACAGCATCATTGAAAATATACCCTTATCACTTTTTGCCAAGGATGTCAATAACGAATTCCGCAACGTACTCTGGAATAAAACCTGTGAGCAGATGTTCGGCATACCGAGGGAGCAGGCTCTAGGGCGCAATGTTTATGACTTTCAGCCAACTGAGCAGGCAGACTTCTTCCAAGCGAAAGACCTAGAAGCCGTGAGCCAAGGTCAGTTAATTAAAATCGCCGAAGAACCGTTCGACACCCAGCATCGAGGCAGAATTCTGCTGCGAACGCAAAAGTTACCCCTCTTTGACAGCCAAGGTCAACCGACTCACCTACTCTGCATTTCTGAAGATATCACCGAACGCCAGCGCCGAGAAGAGGCATTGCGCTTAATTTTTGAGGGGACAGCATCCAAGACGGGCGATGAATTCTTTCGCGCCTGTGTCCGTTCTCTGGCTGAGGTACTGGGCGTGCGTTACACCTTCGTAGCGGAGTGGGCAAATGCGGTGAAAACCAGTTCACGAACTCTGGCTTTCTGGCAAGGTGAAACCTGGGGAGAAAACTTTGAATATGACCTAGCGGAGTACCCTTGTGAAAACGTCCTCGCGGGGAAAACTTGCTACTACCCGGAAGGCGTACAAGCCCTGTTTCCCAAAAGTTTAGAATTAGTCGAGCTAGCGGCTCAAAGCTATTTGGGAACGCCACTAATTGACCCCTGCGGCAATGTCTTAGGGAATTTGGTGGTGCTGGACACCAAACCCATGGATGATGATCCCGACAGAGAGCTCATTTTGAGAATTTTTGCGGCTCGCGCGGGAGCAGAACTCAAGCGAAAACAAGCCGAAGAAGCTCTTCAGCGTCGCGCTCAGGTAGACAGTCTGCTCAGCAGTATTTCCAGGCAATTTCTTGACCAGGATATTGATAGCGCCATCAATTTTACCCTGCAAGCGATTGGTCAGTTCCTCGGAGCGACGCGTTGTAACGTCTTTGAATATGACCACAGTCAAAGCCAAGCGGTCATTACTCATCAGTGGTTTACTGAACCCAGTCAGTCCTCTATTCATGACATTCCAGTATTGTTGGTGGAGACTGATTCTTGGCTCCACGATAAGATTCTGCGGGGCAAACCCGTTCAGATTCCTCGTGTCACCGACCTCCCACCCCAAGCCGCTGCCAATAAAGCCAAGTTGCAACAAGAATCGATCGAATCTATCGTAGCGGTACCTATGGTGCACTCGGGCAAAGTGGTTGGATTGATCGGCCTTGAGACCGTCTATGCTCCCAAAGTATGGACTCAGGCCGATATTAGTTTACTCAAGTTGGTCGGTGAATTAGTGGCAATGGGTCAGGCGCGACACAACGCCGAGGAAGCCATGCGATTAGCGAAAGAAGCTGCCGAAGGGGCAAATCGAGCCAAGAGTGCCTTCTTAGCCAATATGAGCCACGAACTCCGCACTCCCCTGAATGCGATTCTCGGCTTTTCTCAACTGATGACACATGACCCCTGGCTGACTCCAGAGCAGCAGCAAAATCTGAACATTATTAGTCGCAGTGGAGAACATCTGCTGACTTTGATTAATGATGTACTCGAAATGTCCAAAATTGAGGCCGGTCGGACGACTCTACATCAACAGAGTTTTAACCTTTATCGCTTGCTGGATGATCTCGAAGAAATGCTGCAACTCAAAGCCAAATCCAAAGGGTTGCAACTGACCTTTGAGCGGACTCCCGATGTCCCCCAGTTTGTGAAGACGGATGAAAGTAAGCTGCGCCAAGTTTTGTTAAACCTGTTGGGGAACGCGATCAAATTTACTCAGGCCGGTCGTGTTACGCTGCGCGTGAGATTAGGCCATGGAGAAGAGGAGACGAGGACAAGGGTACAAACCCACTCCTCCCATCAGCCTTGTCCTCCCCATCTCTGGTTTGAAGTGGAAGACACGGGACCGGGCATTGCTCCCCAAGAAATTGACCAGTTGTTTGAAGCCTTTGTGCAAACGGAAACGGGTCGCAATTCTCAACAAGGAACGGGATTGGGTTTAGCCATAACGCGGCAATTTGTCAAGATGATGGGGGGAGAAATTACGGTGAGCAGCCGTCTGGGTGAGGGCACCCTATTCAAGTTTAAGGTTCAGGTGAGTTGGGCAGAGGTCACGGCAGAACCGACTCAACACTCCCATCAACGAGTCCTCCAGTTAGCACCTGACCAGCCCCAGTATCGCATTCTCGTGGTTGAAGATACCTGGGAAAATCGTCAGTTATTAGTGAAACGATTGGAGATGCTGGACTTTGACGTGCGAGCAGCCGCAAATGGTCAAGAAGCGATCGCGGTTTGGGAAAATTGGCATCCCCATCTGATCTGGATGGATATGCGAATGCCGGTGATGGATGGTTATGAAGCCACCCGACAGATTAAAGCTCAACCGCAAGGGGGAGATACTGTGATTATTGCTCTGACGGCTAGTGCCTTTGAAGAAGAGCGAGGTGTGGCGTTGGCGGCGGGTTGTGATGACTTTGTGCGTAAACCTGTCCAAGAAGAGGTGATTCTGGCAAAAATGGCTCAATATTTGGGAGTGCGTTACCTCTATCAACAGCCACCCTCCCCCAACTTCACTCCAGAACCTGGGACTCCCGATAGCCAAACAGTAGAGGCGTTAGGCACTGCGGAGCTAGCCATGATGCCAGAGTCCTGGGTGATCGCTCTCCATCAAGCCGCCACAGAGTTAGATGGTGAGGTGATTTTGCAGTTGCTGGGTCAAATTCCTGAAGCCCATCGTTACCTGAAAGAAATGTTAACCGAGTGGCTTCATAACTTTCGTTTCGATCAAATCATCCAGTTTACTCAAGGTTCGACATCCTTATAGCTGAAAGATAAAGTCTGAAGTATAAAAGTTAAAGACAAGTCCAGTATATGGGGGATTTCCTATCTTCCTTCAGACTTCATACTTTACCCTCAAACCTCAGATGAACAGTAATCCAGCTCGGGGTGTTAAAGGCAACATTTTAATTGTTGATGATACACCGGACAATTTGCGCCTGTTATCCAGCATCCTGAGCGAACAGGGGTATAAAGTTCGGAGTGCCCTGCATGGGCAGATGGCTTTAATGGGAGTCAAGGCATCACCACCCGATCTGATTTTGTTGGACATTAATATGCCTAATATGAATGGTTATGAAGTCTGCTCATCCCTAAAAGCAATGGAAGAAACTCGGCAGATTCCGGTGATTTTTATTAGTGCCTTGGGTGAAGTCTGGGATAAGGTGAAAGGCTTTCGTGTGGGCGGAGTAGACTATATTACCAAACCCTTTCAGCTCGAAGAAGTTTTGGCTCGGATTGAGACTCACCTGACCATCCGGAACCTGGCATCGCAACTAACCGAGCAAAATGCACGGCTCAAGCAAGAAGTCAGCGAGCGCTTACAGGCAGAGCAAGCTCAACGCGAGAAATCGCAACAATTGACAGAGGCTTTACAACAGTTAAAACAGGCTCAAGCCCAACTCGTCCACAGTGAAAAAATGTCCAGTTTGGGTCATCTTGTCGCTGGCATCGCTCATGAAATTAATAATCCCGTAAACTTCATCTATGGCAATCTGATTTATGCCGCTCGGCATACCCAAGACTTGCTAACGCTGATGCAACTCTACCAACAATCGTTACCTAATCCTCCAGCCGAACTTCGCCAAACCATTGAGAATACGGATTTAGAGTTTATTCAGTCAGACTTACCAAAACTCATGGATTCTATGAAAGTAGGAGCCAAGCGAATTGCAGAAATTGTTGACTCCTTGCGTTGTTTTTCTCGGCACAATGAAGCCGAGATTAAAGAAGTTGACATTCATGAAGGTCTTGATAGTACTTTAATGATTTTGCAGCATCGGCTCAGAGGCACATCCGAGCATCCTGCAATCGAAGTTATCCGAGAATATGGTTCACTCCCCAAAGTTGAGTGCTATGCAAGGCAGATCAATCAGGTGTTTATGAACATTTTGAGTAATGCAATAGACGCTCTTGTAAGTCACTGTATGCATCCGACTGTTGGGGAGAATCAGAACCATGAAGGCAATAATCGTGCAGAACCAATCATCCCTCTTTCTGAATGGACTCCTACAATTGTGATTCGCACGGAAGCGTTAGAGTCTGATGGAGTTACTATTCGGATTGCCGATAATGGCCCAGGAATAGGTGAGGAGGTGAAAAGCAAGCTATTTGACCCTTTCTTTACCACGAAGACAGTGGGGGAAGGGACGGGATTAGGGCTATCAATCAGCTACCAGATTATCAAAGAACAGCATGGTGGATCGTTGCAGTGTTACTCACAATTAGGGCAAGGAGCGGAGTTTGTGATTCAGATTCCTTTGAAAACGGAATTCCCCCCTTAATCAGGCCGAAGCTGGAGTGAGGATCAGGAGCTGAGGGAGTTTCGGCTTGGAAAACAGACCCTAAGTCAAGAGGCTCCATGGCAGAAGACAGTCCCGATGAAAAAAATTCACCGCCATGAATGAAAATAGTCCTCCCCCACACCCTACACCCCACACCCTACACCCCACTTTGAAGTCAGAAGAGAAGAAAGCTTTTACCGTAAGTTTTTCAAGCTTTTTTAATGGGTGGGTTATTTCTGCCACGCGGCACGAGGGATGCTAGCCATCCAGGGGAAGGGTGCCAAAAATGGATTCAATATACTTAACAATCATTGGATTTTCTCAACTTTTTCATGAAGATGGGCACTCCTAAGCCCTCTATCTAGTCCTGAAAAGCTGACTCCACCTTGCAAAAAATAATATATTGCTAAAAGTGCAGGGGAAACACATCGAACTCTAATTGGGTCGCTTTGAGCAAAATTAGTAGATAGCTACTCTCACACAGGCGTAAATAACTCATTATGAAGGTTAAGCTCAACAGCTCTGGAGGCAGGGCATCTCAGCATTCTCGCAACCGAGAACGGGTTGGTTTAGAACGTTCCCTCAAGACCATTGGACAGAGTACTTTGTTTTCACTCTGCCTTACGTTGAGTTGGGCTGTCGCTGCGCCGATAAGAGCCGCTGAACGCCTCACGTTGCGCTTAGGGCCATTTGAGCAATCTGTTGCCATTTCCGAATTAGAAACCTTTGCCAAGACGGGCGATTTGCCACCAAAACTTCAACCTTATAGTGTGGTGCTGACTCCACAAGTGCGACAAATACTGACCAAGCACTTGCAGATTGACCCCAACATGACCGATAAATTTCTCAATGACCTGCTCCGTTCTGCGGATGGGGCAAGATTACTGGAAAAAATTGGTCTAGCTCTTCCTGAAAGCCGAGTCGATCAATTAAAATCAGCCCTATTTTTAGCCGCGAGGCAAGCCAATGGTCTGTCTGTCATCGGTTTTTTAAAGGCTTACCCAGAAGAGAATGTGACGATCGATGCCACTGAGGCACTGTCCATCGCCCTTCAGTTTAATGCCTCCTACTGGCAAAGCCTAGCCATTGGCCCGATGCTTAAGCAGGAACTCGCCGTTACCGACGACGCCAGCTTCCGCCCTAGCTTCGACCCAACAGAACTGGGTCCTCAATATGTGCGCGAACAGACCCTACTTCTGCGCGATCAACAACGACAGCGCAACATTCCCGTTGACCTCTACTGGGCACGAAAGACATCGGGTCCCCTGGTGATTCTCTCCCACGGCTTTGGTTCGGATCGCAATTTCTTAACCTACATCGCCCGTCATTTAGCCTCCCACGGATTCACCGTCGCTTCCATCGAACATCCGGGCAGCAACTTAACTTGGCTGAGTGGAATTTCCCTCGGTGGCAATCCTGGTGACTTGTTATCCGCTTCAGAATTTATTGACCGTCCTAAAGATGTCAGCTTTGTGCTGGACGAGTTTGCCAAACTCAATCTGATGGAGGACAGCGCTTGGCAGGGCAAACTCAATACTCAACAAGTGACGGTTATGGGTCACTCTTTAGGAGGGTATACCGCCTTAGCCTTAGCTGGGGGAGAACTCAACTTAAAAGAGCTACGGCAGTTTTGTAAAAACCGTAGCCCTATCGGACGTTCACCCGCCGACTGGTTTCAGTGTGCAGCCACTGATTTACCCGGCAATCAGATCGAACTGCGAGATCGGCGAGTGGTGCAAGTCATGGCACTCAATCCCATGACTGGACGCTTATTTGGTAATAAGGGTTTGGCTCAAGTGAGTGTCCCCACCTTAGTTTTAACCAGTACCGAGGATGCGATCGCACCTTCACTCGACCATCAATTGCGGTCTTTTTCTCAGTTAGGCGGCCCGAAATATCTGATTTCCGCGATCGGTGGCACTCATTTAAGTATTACTGACCGAGCCAATCTCAATGAAGCCCTCGCTCGAAGTACTCTCGTGAAAGAACATATTGGCAAAGAAGCCGACCCATTGCGGCAACTGCTCAAAGGTGTCAGTTTGGCCTTCGTCAAACAATTAACACCCGAGGCTCAACGCTATCAGCCATTTTTGTCCCCCGCCTATGCCTAATCGCTCTCAACTCCGACCATGGCTTTGCGGTTCAGTAAAGAATTACCAACAACCATGTCAACCTGGTTTCAAGTACTAGCGGTTGGCAATCAACAGGTTGCTATCAGCTTGCCGAGAATGCATGAGTTTCCTTTAATTAGTGCGATTAAGTCATTTTTCTTTCCTTCTAATAAAGTGGTGAGGCGAGCGAGTGCAGCGACGGAAACGCTCAATCCAGTCTGTAAAGACCTGAACAATACTGAGGAAAAACCTGCAACAGACCTGAGCTAAAAGATTGACAGTCGTCCTAGGAAGTAGAGTAATAGCCATTGGTTTTTTCAATGTCACATTTCATACCCCCTAGGGCGTATTTTCAAAATATAGACGAGTTTGAAAACACGCCCTAGCTACCGAGAATGTTACAAAACCTCAGATCGAGGAAAATAGAGTTGTAGCCTGTCTTT
>DATNQL010000666.1:0-2819 GCA_036704025.1 Stenomitos sp. | reverse complement strand
GTAGTCCTTCTATCTGGGGGGAGACGAACAGCAGCTCGTGGCAGCTGGATAGCTCTACACCAGTGCGGATCGCGAGACTGGAGTTAAGATCTTGCCTGTTATGGTCTGTCAAAGTGGCACTCAGCTTGATTTGTCGAGAGTCGATCGCAATCTCCTGCCAGGTTATTTGTCGATTTTGGAGAACTTTAGTGGGATTGTGAAAACCACTTGCTTTTAACAGCGTCACCAAAAACTCAGTCAAAGCATTAGGCAGCAAAGTACCTTGGAGAGAAGCATTCAGGTCTGCTTCCTCCAACAGCAGCTCGCCAGTGACGGGGATAGGTTCTAGCAGACGCAGCGGTTTGCCTTTTAAAACTTGACCCAGATTTATCCGGATCTTTTCTGCAACCAGCTGAATGCTGCGAAGATGCAACCCCTGATAGACGGCGTGGTGAGCGCAGAGAGATACTTTGGGAATGTGACCGGTGAGGAGACGGCGATCTCCCGCCTGAATATCTACCTGGAGGTCTTCGACCTGCTCGACCTGCGATCGCAGCCACAGTCGCACAGCCGGCGAAAGCACCTTGCTAATAATGCGACTTTGTTTGGACGATAGGTCATTTAGGCTTTCTAGTTGCTGAGACTCGTTCGAGGGAACATAGGGCATAAAGAAAAATCAAGATTAAGGCTCTGTTCGGGTAATATTTCTACATAGTTTACCTGTAGGTTTACTAAGATAGAGCTTCCATATCAACACTCACAAGTGCGTACAAGCAGTCCATCTATGCAAGAAAGGCTGCAAAAGATACTATCCCAATGGGGCATTGCCTCGCGTCGTCAAGCAGAACAAATGATTCTGGCAGGGCGAGTGCGCGTCAATGGCACCCTAGCCGATCTGGGGCAAAAAGCCGATGCCGAGAGCGATCGCATTGAGGTCGATGGCAGACTGCTCAAAATGGGTAATCGGCCCAAGCTAATTTATCTGCTTCTGCACAAACCAGCTGGAGTCGTTTCCACCTGTAGCGATCCCCAAGGACGCACTACCGTTCTCGATCTGCTACCTCCCGAACTCCGGGTCAACTCAGGAATCCATCCCGTAGGACGCCTAGATGCGGACACCACCGGTGCATTAATATTGACAAACGATGGCGAGCTTACGTTCCGCTTGCTACATCCCAGCCATAAAATAGCAAAGAAATATCAAGTTTGGGTGCATGGTCAGCCCCCTCAAAAGGTGCTGGAAAATTGGCGTCAGGGAGTCCTGCTAGCAGGCAAAAAAACCTTACCCGCTCAAGTCAAAATACTCAAAACCCGGGCAAACAGCGACAAAACTCTCTTGGAAATAGTTATCGAAGAGGGCAGAAACCGACAAATTCGACGAGTGGCAGAGACACTGGGATATCCAGTAATTCACATTCATCGCGTTGCTGTTGGCCCCATACAATTACAAACACCCCAGGAGCCCCTATTGTCAGGTCAATACCGTCCGCTCAAAGATAATGAAATCGATTTTTTACAAAGTGCAGGATCTGATGTCAGAAGACAAACCTGCCAGATAACAGATAAACTTCCTAAACCCTCCAGGAAGGATTTAACAAAGAAGCCTGTAGGATAACAGATAATTTGCTAAAACTCACCCCTACTGCCAGCAGATGTCAAGGAATGCAACGTATGAAGAGGAATAAAAAGGAGAGTCTACTTCCTTATCTTGAGAAACAACGAGCCGAGAAACTAGCAGAGATGGGGAGTTACCTACGCTATTTGCGAGAGGAACAAAGTCTGTCTTTAGACGAAGTTGCAACTAAGACCAAAGTTCAGGCGCGTCTGTTAAATGCGATCGAGGAAGGGAATCTAGACCCACTGCCCGAACCAGTATATATCCAGGGCTTCATCAAGCGCTACGCAGATGCGCTGGGCTTGGACGGAGCGGAGTTCGCCAGCGTCTTCCCCACCGGAGGAAGCTTTCAGCCGATTGGAGCCTCCTGGCAAAAGTTGCCGGCAGCTCAATTAAAACCAATTCACCTTTACTTGCTTTACATATTTTTGGTGATCTGTGCGGTGAGCGGTCTATCTCAGATCGTGAAAAATTCTGCTATACAAGCGAGCGCAGAGAAAATAGAGAAACCAACAGCCTCTGCACCGCCACCTAAGCCGGAGAAACCCAAATCAGAAAACTTAGCGCTTGTCAGCTCGACTTCCAACAAGAATATAATTCGTGCGGACAAACCTGTGCGCGTCAGCGTTACTCTCAAAGAACAGTCGTGGATTCGGGTTGTCTCCGACGGCAAAAAAGAATTTGAAGGCACTCTGCCGGAAGGTACTCAGCGCACTTGGGTAGCAAAGCAAGAACTGATTATCCGCGCCGGTAACGCCGGCGGAGTGCTGGTCACATTTAACGAACGGCAAACTGAACCCTTGGGAAGTTCCAGCACTCCCCAAACAAAGAGTTTCAAAGCCAGTCCTGGAGGTTAATCAAAGACGGGAGCGCGGCCATAAATTTCGGTTAGAGTCTTGAGGAATTCCCTGTCTTCCCACCGCAAAGCCTCGGATCGATAGCGCCACTCCCAGTTACCTTCACCAACTCCAGGCTTGTTCATCCGCGCCTCGCTGCCCAATCCTAAAATATCCTGAAGGGGAATAATTGCTTGATTTGCCACAGAGTTGAAAACTACGCGGATCAAATCCCAATGAATCCCCTTATCGCTGGTAGAGCCCAAATACTTGAGGATGTTATTCTTTTCTTCTTCGGACAAGTGATTGAACCAACCTAATGAGGTGTCGTTGTCGTGAGTACCGGTGTAAGCTACGCAGTTGCGATCGTAATTAAATGGTAAATAGGG
>DATNQL010000665.1:0-2886 GCA_036704025.1 Stenomitos sp. | reverse complement strand
TCTTGTCCTCTCCATCTTCTTCCGTGGCGATGAGTTCGCCGTTGGAAATCGCAATTAGGGGTTTGGGGACTTTCACCCGAATTTCCGAGGTTGCCAACTGTCCCGGATAATCGAAGCAAGGGAACCAGAAGCGCGAGTCTTCATCTTCGCCCTGTGTCCAGACTTGGGTGGGTTTGTTGGGGTAATGTTCATTGGGGACAATGAAGTAAAGACCCCGTTGAGGTTTTTCTACACTGTAGGCGATCGCAATTTTAATTTCTTTCCCGGCTTCGGTAGGGTTCGTTAGCTGAATATGCAGTTGTTCCCCGTTATAGTCAAAGGGTTGGGGCGTTCCTTCTATCTGTACGGATTGGATATTCAGGTTAACCGCATCCAATGTTAGCTGGTGAATACCATTGCGGATGGCTTCAAGTGCGATCGTGCAAGTTCCGCTGAAACTTTGATTGGGAATATCCAGCGCTAAATCGAGGAAAATATGCTTAACTTGTCCGGGGCGATCGGGGTTGTAGTGAGGTTTAGCACCGGGTAACTCAAATGACTTATGACCATTAGTTTCAGAATCAAAATAGAAATGCGACATTGAGCGAACCTATAAAAATAAACAGTGTAACTGGCGGCATCAAGGGTAGACTTGAGCCAACTGGGTTCATGGGCTGCGGATGATTGGACTTTGCTCTGTTGCGCTGATGGCAAACAGCAGTATAGCTATTCCCTACCCCAAAGGGCAGAGAATCCCACAAAATTTGGGTCTAATTCTTTCAGAGTAGCGCGTCTTCTATCGAAAGGCAGGTATCAGAACGGGTTGTCAAGGTTGCAGGAGAGCGATCGCGCCTTCAAGTTTGCTTGCTCATCCACATCAGCTAATCGCGCAGCTTTCATCCTTAATCTGTTGAGTTACCTGTTATCCAGCCTAACTCCCAACTTTGGAAGAACAAGCTCTAACTCTTCTCCATCGGGTTCACGGATGGAGTATGTAGGCTCTAGAACATCAATTCATGTAATGGTAGGGGCAACCACGGGGGGTTGCCCCGTCAGGGTTTTGGGGTTTTTCCTGGAGGCGGGAGCCCCTAGGAAAAATCGTCGTTTCGGCAATTACTGAATCGGTGTTCTAGCTAAACTGCTGCAACAGCCAGCGATTCACGGCTCCATCATCGTCAGTTTGGCTACGCCGCAATGCGTCTTCAATCACCGAAATGGGCAAATCGGGCAGCACCAGCGACACTTGAATTTGCCGACTACCTCCATCAGCGATCGCAAAAGCAATCACAGTGGCGGCTTCAACATTCACAACCCAGTATTCCTGGGCTCCCAGACGCTCATACAGCAAACGCTTCTGGCCTAAATCATCACTTAATGTAGTTGATGAAACCTCGATTGCTAAAGTCGGGGTTCCCCAAACATCGACATCCACTGGCTGATTATTTTTGGTCGGGCGCTGCACATCAGAGCCGATGTAATAAGCTAAGTCGGGCTGGCATTCTCGTTCACCTGTTTTCCGAAAACTGGTATTAGTGAATGACACATAGGTAATACCTTTCAGCGTCCCGTATAGGCTCACAACCGCCGCTAGGATCGAATTATCTTGACCGTGGGCAGACCCAATGGGCATCGTCTCAATCCTCATCCAACCTGCATCGTAGTAGCATCGCGCTTGCTCTAAGTCGGAGCGTTCTGATCGCACCAGAAATTCTTCCCAGGTGGCGGACACCCAGGTATCAGTGAGCAAGTTTTCGGGTGCAGGGAGCGTATTGACCATTGCAGATTACCTCTTCGGATCTTCTGTAGTCTCTTTAAAGTAAATTGGTATTACGATGGGCGATCTTGTCGTCCGTGGTAAACCTTCAAGATTAGGACTTCATTCTCCAAGATGCTGTAATGGAGAATGTAACCAGATCTGCCAAATTGGACACGCAGTTTTCTCAATCCTGGAGCAGAAGCAATCGGGGTACCTCGTTGTGGGGTTCGCGCTAGGTTTTTCCCTGCTTCGACGATTGCTTGTAAGGCGCGGACAGCAGCTTCCGGATTTTGGGATTTAAGAAACTGGTATTGACGATCAAGATCAGCAAGTGCAGCCTTTGACCAAATTACTGTGGGCATGGCTGCTCGTGGTCAGTACCCAAACTTTTAACCCAGGCTTCAACCTGGTCGTGCGGGATAGCATCCTGTTGATAGTTTGCTAAAACATCTAAACTCTGCTGAATCATTTGTGTTTCAGTAAGCGGGGAAAAGTTAAGATGTTCGTTGAGTTCACCAAAAGTTTCCTCAGCGATTGACCTGTCTGTCGCACCTGTGCGGATTGCATTCTGCTGGTTTTGAGCTTCAAGTAACCGAACGCCTGCCAACAGCACTTCGATCGCAGTTTGATAGTTGCCGCTATTGATTTGGCGCTGCACCAATTGCTCTAGTTCGGGTGGCAGAACAATTTGCATGAGTCTTTCCAACTTCTGGATGTGTCTCTATTGTAGGTGCTGGCAGAGCCTGGGCGGAGTACATATGCCCTCTAACGTGCTAGAGACAGAGGCAATCGCACTCTTCCTGCCTTTGTTTTCGGCTGTTATAACAGGTTACTCGTTACAGTTTTAGGAGAATGGTTGGCTCACAGCTAAGCGATCGCTCACGCTGTCAGTACTCTGAGACAATAATCCTGATCAGTACGAATTTCGGGTTAAAAACACGTTTTTATGAACACTGCCATTAACACATTCCCCAACATTGCCTCCGGTTTTGTCAATACTTTACTCTCCATCAAACCCTTAGCCAACTTTGCTAAGCATCAAGCTCGCAATATGATCATTCAACGAGCGGAGAAGATTGGAGTACCCTGGCGTCAGAGAGTGCAGGAGTTAAAAACTCACGACTGGGACAAGGAATTGGCTGAGGTACAAA
>DATNQL010000664.1:0-3515 GCA_036704025.1 Stenomitos sp. | reverse complement strand
CCCACTGCTCTTGGGTAAATTCCTGGCAAATTTGCAACAGCTCATCCAGCGTCGTAAAAGGTAGCTGCATTCCCTGATTGTGACGAAACCAGGACACCATTTCTGTATCTAGGCTGAGGGTGAATTCAGTCTTGACATTTCGCACCATTTCAGCATAAATAGATGCTTTATACTTAGCTGAATAGTTGGGAAATCGACTGGAAATAATTACCTCTGCAACAACAGGTAAATTGAGCGCTAAAGGTTTTCCTGCCTTAGTCTTTGTTGTCTTTTCCAGCAGAGGTTCTGAGTCCGTGACTTTAAGAACTCGCAAGAAATCCGTATTGGGACTGTTGCCAGAGCGGTTTCTGAGTTGAGCTGTTCTCCCTTGATAGGTGAGAGAAAAGTCAGAGAAGAAACTCTCCATGAACAGGTCATCATCTAAGAATTTCTGTTGATGCGGATTGAGTTTCCCTAACCGTTCTCTTAAGGTTTTCTCAATTGCACTAACCCGTTTTGGTGCAGGGACTTGATAGCGGTCAGGGTACTTGAGTAAGTGATAAGCGATCGCAGTCCTTATTGCCCCTTTAATTGATGACCCAGGAATGTATAATTGTCCCATCCCATTGCGAATCATCGGACGCAAGTCAGTAATTCGCAAGTCTGTCCATTTTTGGCTGCTGGCAATTGTCGGGAAAATTGCCTCCCCGTTTGCATCTGTTTGATTCCACCAATTGGAGCCAAAGGTGGCTTCCAAGAGCGGCGTGATATCCCCACGCTGTTCAACGATGCCAATGTAGTCTTTTAACCGACCTCGTTGGTGCAAAGCTTTAGCTAAAGCTTCTTGGTTGGGCAGATAAACCTTCTTGGCAGTCTGAACGTATTCAAACGGATTCAAACGAGACACTGAGGAGCCAATGTGCAAAATGGGGCTAGTCAGTTGAATTCGTCGGGATTCGTAGACTTCAGGTTTGCGGAGTGCAGAGTCAGGAGAAACAACCACGATTTTATTTATCCTGTGCTTTAATGGGCAAACTTAAGCTGATACCGCTGCGGTAGATAGGGTGCGGTTTATAGTCCCCTTGCGGTGTAATAAACTCCCTTGGTGTGACATTCGCCAGTTTTCCTTGGGGCTGTTCTGGAAAAACAGAACCTTCAGCAAACATTCGCACCATCTGGCGACGTAGCTGACGCCCAGAAGACGGCGTACCAATCCAACCGCCCCGTTCCTGAATTTCATAGCTAGTTTCGTCTGCAATCAACCGCTTCAGTGTGGATGGTTCATCATCCCAGAACAAGCTCACCAGGCAGTGATGGACATTTTGCCCAGAGAAGTTGACAA
The DNA here is from genome assembly GCA_036704025.1 of Stenomitos sp. GTDB lineage: Bacteria > Cyanobacteriota > Cyanobacteriia > Cyanobacteriales > Coleofasciculaceae > Allocoleopsis. The sequence continues at coordinate 2,194 of DATNQL010000664.1, read as the reverse complement.
CCTTTCGCCAAGTCTCAGGTAATTCCAACCACTCCACATCAAATCGTCCTGCACCACTGGAACGTTCTCCCCCAATTCCTTCTTCGCCTAAGAAGTGCAGGGCTGCATGGAGGTTGTTTGCTAACTTCTCATCAGTTTCAGGGAAGTGGAGCAAGAAGTACAAACCTGCTAAGCTCTTGAAATCATTACAATTTTGCTCTGACCGGAATTGCACAAAGCCTGTGTGATAAAGGTTAGTAGCTCTGGTAACTCGGTCTACAGCAATTTTCGGCACCTGGTCAATCTCGAAGGCTTTTTTATAGTCAAAGGTTCCTGCTTGACGCAGATGTCCATTAGATTTACCTTTGGTTTCGGCAATTAACTCTTCGCGATCGCCTTTTATAAAACCCACTCCCTGATACCACCGCTGCCACACGTCTAGGGGCAAGTAGCTGAGTTTTTTGTACGTTTTGAAAAACTTCAAGTCTCCTTTCTCAGTTTCGTCATCAACTTCGTCATCAGCGGGATAGTTAATGGGAAACTTAAGGGGGCGGGGGAGATAATAGATAGTGCGATCGCTGTCTTGCCTGTAGATGAATGTAGAACTCATCCGCACGGGTGGAGTTGCCGAGTCGAGAAATTGCTGCAACAATTCCTCAACGCCATCTTTTCCAAACAATCGAGCATAAGCACTGCTCCAGGCACTAAATAGAGTATCCGATCGCACCCGTTCGCTAGTTTCCTCAATGCCAATCCCCAACTCGCCAAAATGGGCAGGGGTGCGCCCAAAGTTCAGCTTGACTAATTTCCAATTACTCATGATGCATTTCCATCCCCCGGCAGGAAGCGCCGCTGAATTTCTTGGCTCAGGCTTCCGAAGGTATCCAGAAGTGCGGCGGTGTTATCTACGGTTTGAATAGGCTGAAGACTTGCGGCTCTGATCGTGGAGCTGGTAACTTGCTGGTATTGCGTTAAATTGCGGTAAAATAGCTGCAACTTCTCGAATTTGATTTTGCCGTAACCGCGAGAGCCGTGTCCACCGAGAGCGTCGTCTTCTAAAATGGCAAGTGCGATCGCAATGTTCTGCAAGTCTTCTATCGCTTGCTGAGAATCTTCAACCGTATAAACCAGTTCAAACTGGAATTTGGCTCCAGCAGGTACTCGCTCTAGCTGCCTGGGGTTTGCCGCTGCTGTCACCCGGTCAATGCCATTCTCAAACTTCCACTCGGTCATGTAAAGACCCGTATCAACTCGTTTGAGTTGTTCGGCAGAGTCGGGAAGCAGATGACAGTCTCGGACAATCAGACGAGCAGGAGCATTGCGTCCTTTGACCTTGGTATATGTTTCTCCAATATCTCCTTCCTGGTCTTCTACAAATTTACCCAGTCTAGATTCATCATTACCAACTCTTACAATCCTTTGTGGTTTGCTATCAGCTAATCGCTCTAAGTTCTCCTGCTCAACTACATCAGTTTTGACCCAACAGTTTGTACCAGTCGAGCCAAAAATGCGGCTGAGCTGACAATGACTAGCGCCGTCATAGCGAATTAATAATCTTGACTCTCCTTGTTTAATTTCTGTGAAACCATCCTCTAAATCATCACTTTCATAGCGATAAGTTCCGCTTCCCCCCGGACGGTTCAGAGGTTTATTTAACAACCGTTCCAAAGTCGAACGCAGTTTGCCCTTTAAAGATGAACCCGGTAAGTAAGGATATTGGGTTAAGGGGTCGCGAATTACTGGCTTATCCAGTCCCCCAATATCCAAGGTTTCACCACCGCCACCAATATGTAAGCCAGTCTCTGCTAGGAGCGTACTGGTTAAGCGAAATTTACCGAGTAAGGGTTTTTGGGTTAGGGATGCAGGCATAATTACTTTCCACCTTCTGCTTTGTGATAGGCAATGATTGATTCAATCAGTTGAACCAGACGCTCGAAATCTTTTGAGCTGTGTACTTTATCAATAGCGGCTGACATAACATCACTCAAAGGTTTTGCCGCTTGCTGCCGAGCTGCTGCATAAGCCAATTTAGGTTTCAGTAAGACAATATCTGTCTCAATTTTGGCAAACCTTATTTTTTCTCTCTCTGCCTCTACTTTTTCTTTCTCGTCTTCATTTTGAGCAGTTATTTCCTTTTCATTTACTCCTTCCTCTTGAGCCAATCTCGCTTTGAGCTGGTTAATGGCATCTAAGAATTTGCGAATTTGATTAGTCT
>DATNQL010000663.1:0-8803 GCA_036704025.1 Stenomitos sp. | reverse complement strand
ATGGGTAATAAATAGATCATTCGGTAAGACTAATTTCCTCTTGAGCCGTGATGAACTTCCTCAAATTGACACTTCTTGTATGTCAGCCAATTTAGGGAGCAAATCGGTGCTACCGCTCATTATATGTTCCGATGTCCGCTGACAGCGAAAGGCAAAGTTACAGTCTGTACAATGTCCCTTTTCTTCTGATATTTGAGGAAAGGAAATTCCCTTTTGACAAAAGTCTTCCATCCATCGATCAAGTTTATGTAACAAGTAAGTTAATTCTTGACGAGTCTTTTCATGTTGTGCATTGCTATAGGTAAATTTAAGACTTTGCGGCTGCGGTTGGGACTTAACAAACCAGTAACTCATTGAAATTTGTTCAGGATGGTAATCGCTGGTTTCTGCCAAGACATAGAGATACAATCGCGTTTGCCAGTCTTTGGTTAACCAGGTTTTCTTTCTGGGTAGAGGATAGGTTTTCCAATCTAGGATTTGAGCATTTGCCTCATCTTCAATCAATAAATCGTAGATAACCGTCAGTAAATATCCTTGGAAATTCAGCGTGCGGCAGTGTTCAGATTCACGAAAAGTTTGAGGAACAGGTGTTAAGACATCAGTTGCTGTATTCACTAAGGCATTCACCCAATGTTGCAATTGAGCATCTTCGTCAACGAGTGATTCTATCGGCAACCCTAGTTCTCGTTGCTGCATCAATAGGTGAAAGCGGCTTCCCCAAGCAAGGCGCTCTTGTTGCTCTGGTGAAACGGGTGTTCCTAACTGCTCTAAGTATATGTGTTGAAATTTCCGAGGGCATGTTTCGAGGAGGTTGAGTTGCCCTTGGGACAGAGAGGTGAGAGAGGATAGCATTTGAATTTTTAGATAATAAATTGCAATAAAAAATAAATTCTAGAGGACACAGAGGCTCGGAAGATAAGGAAGGAAGAGGGGGAGTCAACAAGAGTGTATCGGATCAATGCTTGAGCATGAGCTACGAGGTTTTTGTTAGTACAAAAACACTACCTTCATTACCACGTCCAATTCGCATATCCTGGTCGAGATAAGTAATATCTAACCAGCCTCTTTGCTCACGATTCTCAATCCCAAAATCCAGAGACGGGAAAAATTTTTTACCAGATTCGATTTGTTGGATAAAACTATTCGGGGACTGATAGCCAATTAATCGTTGTAGACCAATAATAAATCGTTCAAACTTGACATTCACTCGGCGTTCGTTCACAGGCTCAAATCGTGAACAAACGCTAACTAAGCCTTCGAGATAAGGGAAACTAGGAAGTTCAGCAATATTATAAATTCTGGCACCTGAGGTGCGAACGCATTGGTAGATTTGACCGAGTTGTGCTAGGGGAAAGCGATCAATATTTAATAGCTCTTGACTGGTGGTATAAAGTAAACGCCAGTTACCATCTAAAAGCTCAGTGGCTTCAACGGGTCGAGGTGTGGGGTTGCGGTCTTCCAATCGCGCAACAGTTGCTAGAATAGCTATCCGATCCGTTTCGGTTGCCAGCAAGCCCCGATTCTTGCCTGCGATCGCTTCTAGTAGTTCCGCTTTACTAACCATCTGATTTTGACCTCTATTGATACTTACGGTAGGAGACGTCTCTTCCTCTTTGCCTGTAGTTGATTCAAGAAGAAAGCATGAGGTGTTAGGGTAGATTTGATAAGTTGCTTGATGGTTCTCTCTCTTAGCTTAGCGGAGTCTGATTCCGACGCATTGATCGCTCTTTCTCCCTGCTAAGCTCTAGAATACAGAATCTCTAATCCTCGTTTATTGACTCACTTACCGAATTTTCCTATGTACAATCCTTCCTTACGTGAAGAACCTCGAGATCAACTCGCTGATGTCATTCCTGTGAAGCAAGAGACTTCACTGTTGGATTGGCTAGAAACCAATAATCGCCTAGTAGCGCGTGATAGTGACGATGCCTCTTTCCTGGATAATGAAGAAGAGATCTCCGAATTGATGGGAGCTGATGATGGCAGCTTTGACGATGATGATGACGACTTGGATGATGACCTCGATGATGATCTCTAATCGAGTTGAAGGTTTTAGTGTTTAAGAGCATCACAAGGGTGTGTTGAGCCGTTTAATCGGTCAACTTGCTAACGTTCAACCCCCAAAGGGCTTCCGCAGATACCTGACATGTAGGGTGGGCAATGCCCACCTTACCCCTATTACTCCCTTCCCGCTCTAAGAATACCTATGCTGAGGGAGCTGCGGAAGCTGCGGAAGCTGGGGGAGTGGAGAATAAGTAATCTTCTGGTGGGAAGGGAGTAAGTAGTTTTAAACCCGTAAATTTGCCTCAGTCCTGCCCCATTAAACCTGAAAACCCATTTCTTTTAGTCCCTGGCAGAGACGCTGAGCTTCCGCCAAGTTGTGATTGGCTTCGTGCAGAGCCATAGCTCTCTTAAATGCCGCTAAACTCTCTGGTACCTTACCCAGCTTCAGCAACACCACTCCCAGATTTTGTTGAGCGTCGGCATAGTTTGGGTTGAGTTGAATCGCTTTTTGGTAGGAGGCGATTGCCCCGTCCAACTGCCCTAGTGCCTTTAAAGTCATGCCCAAATTATTGTGCCCTGCCGCAAAACTGGGGTCAATTTTCAACGTGGTTTCATACGCCATTTTGGCATGGGTTAAATCGCCCACACCTAACAGCAAGTTACCCAAGTTGTTATAAGCGCCAATTTTCAAGGACAGGAGAATTGGTTGCTGGATGGCGGCTTGATAATGCTCTACGGCAGACTCCAAATTTTTTAAGCGTGTGTAAGCATTACCGAGATGGTAGTGCAGTTCAAATAACACCGGAGCCTCAACCGGAATCGTCCTCAATCCCCGTTGCAAGAGTTCGATCCCTTCGCTCACCTGATTCATTTGAATATATAGCGCTCCCAATTTACTGCATACGTAAGCGTCATGGGGATGCTGGTGAAGATAACCTTCCATCGCTTCTCGCGCTCTGGTGTATTTATCCCGTGCGGCGATCGCACCTGGTTGGTAACCATAATGTTTGATCGCCACAGTAGACAAAGATACAACTTGCCATTGGGGTTCTCGCTGTAACAACCCTTGCACACTGTCATCGATCATGGCGTGATAAGGGCGAGAAAAGCGAACCTGGGGATGATGGCGAAATAACCGGGAAACGAGGGAATAGGGAGATTGAGACGCACCGACTTCTTGGCGTACCAGGTTAATCACCAGATTGTGATCAAACGCGATCGCCTGCTGTATCTGAGGCACAATGTCTGGCGTCAGTACCTCATCCGCATCCAACACCAGCACCCACTTTCCCTGCACATGGTTGAGAGCCTGATTTCGAGCCGCCGAAAAATCGTTGCACCACTCAAAGTGATACACCCTCGCGCCAAATTCTTGGGCAATTTCAACCGTGCGATCCGCAGAACCTGTATCTAGGATAACCATCTCATCGACAACATCCTGGACACTCCTCAAGCATTGGGACAAAGAGGTTTCCTCATTTTTGACAATCATGCACAGGCTCAGATCCATCTCGCTAAACTGAGCTACCGAGTAAAGGGATTGAGAGGAGCCGAATTGTCTTCATACCAAGGGGTTGTTTTCTTGGGTTCAGGCTGTAACTGGGTTTTCGACTTCCCTGACAAGGCTGTTAGGGTTTGCTCTCCCACCATTCCATCCACTTTGAGTCCTTTCGATTGCTGAAAGAGGCGGACGGCTTCTTGGGTTTTCAGATCGAAGACGCCGTTCGCCTCATTCTGAAAACCTGCGGTTGCCAACTGTTTTTGGATCTCACTGACTTTGGAGCCGCGATCGCCGATTTGCCAAACACTCTTCGTCGATTCTTCGACGGCTTGAGTCTCAGGCTCTTCTATTGATTCCCAACGGATACTCTTTTTCGGTTCAGGATTGGGTTGATTCAGTTTGAACTCCTCAGATTTTGGCTGATTCAGTTTGAACTCCTCAGGATTGGGTTGATTCAGCTTCAACTCCTCAGATTTTGGCTGATTCAGCTTCAACTCCTCAGACGTTGACTCATTTTCCAGCTTTCTGGATTCAGGCTTATTGGATAAAGCCGTCAATGTTTCCTTGCCAACAATCCCATCCACTTGAAGTCCTTTAGCTTGCTGGAATAGACGCACCGCTTCTTGGGTTTCCTGATCAAAAACACCGTTAGTACTGCTGGGATAACCAGCGTTTGCCAAAATGTTCTGAATCTCACTGACTTTCGCGTCGCGATCGCCGAATTTCCAAATGGGGTGAGAAGGCTCCTCTACGGATGGCTTTCGTTGTCCCTGTAAGGCGGATTTCGTGCTTTCCCCTACCACACCATCTGCTGCCAGTCCCTTGGCTCGCTGATAGCTGAGAACCGCTTGCTTGGTGAGTGGGCCATAATAGCCAGTGGTTGGGCCGTTAAAGTAGCCCAGCCTCTGCAAACGCTGTTGGAGAGCCATCACTTCCGAGTTGCGATCGCCTGGTTTAACCATGGCAAACGCCTGTTTCGCCAATCCTAAGATCCCGAGTACAACCGTTAGAGACAGCAGAGGAACGGCTGCACGAGTTGAGAACTGCGGTGAATTAAGACAAGTTAAAAGTTTAGGGTTCTTCCATATCTCCGCCAAGGTGTCATGGGTGCCGATTGGTTCTTCGTTGGCGGCAGCCACATGAAGGTAAGCCAGTGTTTCCATAGTTTTAATGTCACCTCACTCAGGAATAAGCACTAGTTTAGCTCGAAGATTTCCCCAAGAATCAGACAGATTGCTGGTGAACTCCCAATCGGGTTAACCCTTAAGGGGTAATCAACGCCGCCTTTGTCTGTGCTGAATTCCAATGTTTTTTGAATAACTGATTGCGTCAACTCATTCCTCTGATCAGAGGTTTTACGATTAGGCGTACCCCTCCCTGACAAAATGGATCGGATGTTAATTCTTGTCGTGCCTTCATTTTCTGACAAAAAATCGCTCTCTTCCCTATAGAGGGTATTAAAAGAAAAAGCTTTTGGATTAAGTCTTACAGCGATTCCAAGTTGAGAAAAACCTCAAAGGATCAACGGCTTTCCTGGCTTCTTTCTCTGGATTTTTTATCAACTTCACCCCAATCCTTGAGCCAAAATCCCAGCTTTTGGTGTTCTATAGCCTTAGTTGTAACCTCTCGTAATGGTGGAAACCCGAACCATTTGAGTGGAGCAATTGCCGGCTCTAGACAGAGTCCAGTTTGATTAAGAAATTTTACAATTATTAAAGTAACGGTTTGATAAAACAGCTTTAAACCTATGAGTATTAAAGATAAACCTCAACTCCCTCGAAGTCGGCAGATTGCCAATATTCTCTTTTTAGTAGCCGGTTTGTTCTTAGTGGCAAACTTATTGTTGCCTGTATTTTTGGGGCCACAGACTCAGCGAGTGCCATATAGCATATTTATAGACCAAGTGCAAGATGGCAAAGTGGCGCAGGCTTATGTCGGGCAAGACCAAATTCGCTACCAGCTTAAAGGGGAAGGCGACCAACCCGGACAAGTCCTATCTACCACCCCCATCTTCGACCTAGATTTGCCCAAACGATTAGAAGATAAAGGGGTTCAGTTCGCAGCGGCTCCGCCTGCGAAAGGGAACTGGTTTACCACCCTCCTGGGTTGGGTGATTCCTCCCCTGATTTTTGTGGGTATTTTGCAGTTCTTTGCAGGACGTTTTGGTGGCGGTGGACCCCAAGGTGCACTCTCCTTTACCAAGAGCAAGGCTAAAGTTTATGTAGAAGGTGAATCGACTAAAACCACCTTTGCCGATGTGGCTGGGGTGGAAGAAGCGAAAACTGAATTAGTAGAAATTGTTGATTTCCTAAAAACTCCGCAACGGTTTACGAATATTGGTGCTCGTATTCCCAAAGGCGTGCTGCTGGTTGGCCCTCCAGGAACGGGTAAGACGCTCTTGGCTAAGGCCGTAGCGGGAGAAGCGGGTGTACCCTTTTTTAGTATCTCTGGTTCCGAATTTGTGGAACTGTTTGTTGGTGCAGGTGCGGCGCGAGTACGCGATTTGTTTGAAGAGGCGAAAAAGAAAGCACCTTGCATTGTGTTCATTGATGAATTGGATGCGATTGGTAAGTCTCGTGCCAGTGGTGGGTTCATGGGGGGTAACGATGAGCGGGAACAAACCCTGAACCAGTTGCTGACGGAGATGGATGGTTTTGCGGCCAGTAATACCACAGTCATTGTGCTAGCAGCGACCAACCGTCCTGAATCCTTAGACCCTGCATTGTTACGTCCGGGACGCTTTGACCGTCAGGTATTAGTGGATCGTCCTGATTTATCGGGACGGGAAGCGATTTTAAATATCTACGCTCAAAAGGTAAAGCTGAGTGATGATATAGACTTACATGCCCTCGCTGCTCGTACTCCTGGTTTTGCCGGTGCAGATTTGGCAAATTTGGTCAATGAAGCGGCGCTGTTAGCCGCACGCGCCAGACGTGAAACGGTGTCTCAGGCAGACTTTAACGAAGCGATCGAGCGAGTGGTAGCGGGTTTAGAGAAGAAAAGCCGCGTCCTCAATGAAAAAGAGAAAAAGATTGTGGCTTACCATGAAGTCGGTCATGCTCTCGTGGGTGCGCTGATGCCGGGAGGGAGTCAAGTGGCGAAAATCTCCATTGTTCCTCGCGGAATGGCAGCGCTCGGTTACACCTTACAACTCCCCACCGAAGACCGCTTTTTGATGGATGAAGGCGAACTTCGGGGTCAAATTGCAACCCTTTTGGGTGGACGTTCCGCCGAAGAGATTGTTTTTGGTAGCATTACGACCGGTGCCGCCAATGACTTGCAACGAGCGACTGATTTGGCAGAACGGATGGTCACCACCTACGGCATGAGCAAGGTTCTGGGTCCCCTGGCTTATGAGAAGGGTCAACAGAATAACTTCCTGGGGGATGGCGCAATGATGAATCCCCGCCGGATGGTGAGTGATGAAACCGCAAAAGCAATTGATGAAGAGGTGAAGGAGATTGTTGAAAAGGCACATCAGCAAGCCTTAGATATTCTCAATAACAATCGAGATTTGCTGGAAAAAATTGCACAGAGAATCTTAGATGTTGAGGTCATTGAAGGTGAGGAATTGCACAATCTCCTCAACCAAGTTCGCTCTGTAGAACAGGTACCTACGACTGTTTAAAGTCGCTGAAGTTAAACAGGGAGGTGCGGGATAGGTTGATATTCCGCACCTTTTTCGCATGACGTTGGATACCTCAGACCTTGCACCACCCCCCTAGTAGACCTTTTTTTAAGCGTCTAAACAATCTCTTCCCCACGCCTCCATCCTCGCTCAAGCTCCGATCTCACTCTCCCCATCCCACCGATCTACCATCTTGGAATGCAGCTCGGTATCAGGGGTAAACTACCATCTGACTGCAAAGAGGAAACATTAAATTGGCAGACCACTCATTTTTCTACTATTGCTTCATTTTTTTCGGGGTTATCCTTGTCCGCTACTTTCTGATCGCAGGGGGAACCTACTTAATCTTCTATTCGGATCTGGGGAAGCGGTTCCCCAAGCGAGGGTTACGCCGGTCGCCACCCCTATGGAGGTCGATCCAAAAGGATTTGGAATTATCCCTTCTTTCTGCGGTGGTTTTTTCGCTGTGCGCTGCATGGATGATGTCAGAATACAATTTGGGAGTTACTCGCTTGTACACTGACCCACGCCAGTATGGGTTGTGGTATTTGGGAGTCAGCTTTGTAGGGGTGCTGATCCTCCAGGATACGTACTTTTATTTCATGCATCGGATGTTTCATCATCCCTTACTCCTCAAGTGGTTGCACCAAGGTCACCACCGTTCGGGAGATCCAACTCCATGGACGTCTTTTGCGTTTGACCTACCAGAGGCGGTCATTCAAGCTCTCTTCTTTGTCAGTGTAATTTTTGTCATACCGCTCCATTTCATCACCTTGCTGGCTGTACTGATGACGATGACGGTATGGTCTGTGTTGAATCATCTGGGATTTGAGCTATTTCCCTCTTCGTTTCCCCGTCACTGGCTGGGACGATGGTTGATTGGTTCAACGCATCACTCCATCCATCATCGCAAGTACACAGTACACTACGGACTTTACTTTACGTTCTGGGACAAGCTACTTGGTACTCACGACCCTAATTATGAGAGTGAGTTTGACTCCGTTCTCAGACGGTAATCGATAAGACTGACGCCTGGGTAAGACGCTCAGTCTTCTTCACAAAGATAGACTTGGCACCTAAGGACGAGATCATTATGTTTGGGATGGCGTGGCGATAGCTAGTTTATGGCTTAGTTTCAGTTTTACTTTAATAATTTGCATCAAGGAATCCATTTAATTGATAATGATAATCAAGACAAGATTGACCAAGAAATAATAGCCGAGAATTAAGGTAACCGAAGTCATGGGCCACCAAGCCAAAATCATGACTGGTAGGTTGAAGAAATAGAGGTAAAGAAATATTTTGTTCTAATCCTTAAGTTTGCTTCTATCGCTAGATGCCATCAGAAGTACTTCCCTAGAGAGACGCTCCCTCTCCTGAATCATGAGGCGCTGTTTCAGTTTTTTGGCCCTAAATCGTATCAAGTATTACATTGCATTGACTCTTCATCTTTAGATAGAAAACATCCCTAAAAAACTTAATATTTATCTACCTTTCGATTATGCCCTCTGATAGAGGTAACAAAGTTGTTCAGCTTGATATTCTGAATGTACAAAGCAAGAAAAAAGTTTAATCAAAAAGGGAGAAAATTAAAATGGTAATAAATGTTATTGCTTGGCTCGTTTTAGGTCTGATTGCTGGTGCGATCGCCAAAGCCATTTATCCCGGTC
>DATNQL010000662.1:0-4788 GCA_036704025.1 Stenomitos sp. | reverse complement strand
ATACTGAGTCGGAATCGGAGCCTGAGACGCCCTCCGGTATTCTCAAGGCGGTGAAGGTGCTGGTGGTGGATGACCAAATCGACGTTCGTGAAGTCATGGCTCTTTTGCTGGAAGAGTATGATGCTCAAGTGCAAACGGCGTCTTCGGTCGAGGAAGCGATCGCCATTTTTGCGGTCTTTAAACCCGATGTACTCATCAGTGATATTAGTATGCCCATTCAGGACGGCTATGATTTGATTCGCCAAATTAAGGCCATGATGGCTGAGCAGACACAGAACATCCCCCAACTCCACGACACGATGCCAAAGACGATTGCACTGACGGGCTATGCTGGAGATGAAGACCGCGATCGCGCCTTGGCTGCCGGGTTCCATCTCCACCTATCCAAACCCGTCGATGCCATTGAATTGGTAGCTCTCGTTGCCCATCTGATGGGACGTTCTTAACGGCGAATCCTCAACGAGCGGGTAAGCTAGTCTTGACATTCCGGGCAAAGTCCTCGCGTCCCTCGGCTAAATTGGCAGGAACACCATTGGGAAAGGTATCCGCAATCAGAGCCTTGAGGCGTTGCAGTCGATTTCCTGGGTCGGGGTGAGTACTTAAAAACTCCGGTTGTTGTCCCCCCTGTCTCGCCGATGCCAGGATTTGCATGAGTTCCACAATCCCTTGTGGGTTATAGCCGGCTTTCGTCATAAACTCAAAACCGAGGCGATCGCTTTCCAATTCATCCTCACGCCCGTACCGTAAACTCACCAATTGATTGACCGCCTGCGCCACAATTGCCGCTTGCCGTGCATTATCTGGATTGTCACTCGCGGCAATGCCGACCGCATTCACCAGTGAACCTCCCAGTTGCTGTTTAGCCAGATGTTCCGCACCGTGTCGCCCTACCACATGTCCCACTTCATGCCCTAATACCCCTGCCAGTTGCGCTTCTGAGTTGAGGCGATTGAGCAAAGCGGCTGTAATAAACACCTGTCCTCCCGGTAAGGCAAACGCATTAATGGTTTTGGGGTCGCGCAGCAAATGGAATTGAAAGGGATAGGGAGCTTTAGACGCTGGCGACTGCTTGACCACTCGCTCTCCGACCTGATCGACATAGGCTTGGAGTCTAGAATCTGGGTAAAGACCCCCATGTCGTGCCGCCATATTGTCCCGTGCCTGTATACCGAGCGCGACTTCTTGGCGCGGTGAGAGCTGTACCCGCTGTTTTTCTCCCGTTACTGGGTTCACATCAACGTTAGTAAAGTAGGTAATCACGCCAAATAGGGCAAATAATACCCCAATCCCTACACGAATCAGTAGTCTCCGCACTGGTTCTCTCCCAAATGGTTGGTGAGCACGGTATCATGCTCTGTACTAACTCTCACCTCGATCGCAAGAATACTTATTCAGTTGAACGGTATGAGTCTCGACTAGGGAAACTTCAGTAGCTATAACGCAGATGAATCCGGGTGTTGAGCTTATCGTCTACGGGTTTGCCCCCCTTGAGATGTTGCTCCACAATCATCGGCACATCACTGGGTTGAACTCGCCAGTACCACGTTTCTTCAGGAACAATTCGCACCGTCGGCCCGGAGGTACACTGTCCCTGGCAATCTGTACCCATGACCGTAAAGTCCGTTAAGTCAGCCGCCTCAAAGGCCGCGAGGACGGCCTCTGAACCATTCGCCAGACAAGACCGATGCTGGCAAACCAGGACACAACGCTTGTTTGAATTTGAATTGTTTTGCTCGGAAGCTATTTCCACTGTTGGTTAGGTTAAGGACTGTAATTTGCCACAGTTCCTATATTAACGACATGTTTTTTGGATGCAGGGATTCAGAAGGCGGGAGAACTATAGTCACAGTCTTGAATTTCCGCCCGAATGCCACTCCGTTAGAATGAAAAGGTCGTTTCAATAAAGTTTGATGGGAAAAGCTTCAACCATCACTCCAGATGTTATCGCTTCTGGCTTTCACTCCCTGTCTGACCCCCTGAGAATTCAGGTGATCGAGCTACTGCGATCGCAAGAATTGTGCGTCTGCGAATTGTGCGATCGCTTGGAGGTGACTCAGTCCAAGCTATCATTTCATTTAAAGAACTTGAAAGAAGCCGATCTAGTGCGATCGCGCCAAGAAGGTCGCTGGATTTACTATAGTCTCAATTTGTCCCAGTTTTTGCTCCTGGAGCAGTACCTTGCCGAGTTCCGCCGCTTCAGCCCCATTATTCCGGCTCGTCCTTGTTAAGTCGAATGTCACTGATTTAAGAACTTTCCTAACTTTACCAACCAACCTTTGGGCCGGGGGTCTGGGGGAGGCACTTCGTCCCCCAGTAGGGGGTTTCCTCCAATCATAGGTTTTTTTCAAAGAACGACTACTTCTTGCTTAAGTCAGTGCCATGCCTGTTAAGTCATTCATCCTCTGCCATCCATGTACTTAGAAATAGCTCTGGTAATAGTTGAACTCTGAGTCAATACTGACTGAATATTATAGAGGACTACAACCCGACAGGTAGGTTTCTACCAAATCTCCGAGATGGCAAACGTATCACTAACTGTCACAGTGCCAGAACAAGAGCTAAAACTCTTAGAAGACTATTGCCATCAGACGAGTCGTACCAAAACTGATGTCATTCGGGACTATCTTAGCTCCATACATCACCAATCCAAGGACACACTTCTTTCAGAGATAGCCAGTCTGCGCCAGCAATTGGCAGAAGTCAAACAAGAAAAAGCTGACTTAGAAGTTTTGCTAGAAACAACGGTTGACCACTCTAGTTCCATCGAAGCGGAATTACACGATGAGGCAGAAGAAGCACGGCGCGAAAGCGAAGAGCGATTTCGCGCAATTTCTGAAGCCACCCCAGTTCCTCTCTTAATCTCGCGTGTATCGGATGGGGAAATCCTTTATGCCAATGCAGCTAGCCGTGCAACATTTGGTTTTCCCGTCGAAGAGTTACTGGGTCGCTCTAGCCTAGACTTGTACTATGATGCCTCGGAGCGTCAGAAGTTGCTAGATGTGTTCTTCGGAGATGGGTCTGTGCAAAACTACCAACTGCGCAGTAAAAAAGCCGATGGCACGCCATTTTGGGTAACAGTATCTCTGCGCTCACTAAGATTTAATGGCGAATCCACTATCCTGTGTGCTTTTAACGATATTACAGACCGCAAGCAAGCAGAAGAAGCTCTCCAGCAAGCAAAGGAGCAACTTGAAGCGGTCTTGAATGCTGTACCGGGTCCGATTTCTTGGATGGATGCTGAGGGATTATACCTAGGCGTCAATCACCACCTGGCTGAGAGCTTGAGTCTACCCCCAGAAGCGATTATTGGCAAAGAAGTGGGCTTTTTTAATGGCAACTCACCCTTTGCTCAGTTTATGCATGATTTTTTAGCCTCTTCCGAAACGGCAGCTTCTCATGAACTGGAAGGCAAAGGCAAGGACTCTGTGCGATATTACCTGATCGCAGCTCAGAAGTATCAGCAAGGCAGTGCTACTGTAACCGTAGGCATTGATATTACCGAACGCAAACGAGCAGAGGAATCGCTACGAATTGCGGAAGAAAATTATCGCAGTATCTTTGAAAATGCCCTAGAGGGAATCTTCCAGTCCACGCCGGATGGATATTTCATCAGGGTTAATCCGGCTATGGCACGCATTTATGGTTACTCCTCTGCGGCGGAGATGATCACCACCGTAAAGCAGATTACTACTCAGGTTTATGTCGATCCAGTGGGTCGGGAGGAGTTCAAACACCGATTAGAAGAACAGGGTGAAGTCAAAGGTTGGGAATATCAAGTGTATCGCAAAGATGGCAGTATCATCTGGGTTGAGGAGAATACACGGGCCGTTCGCGATAATAATGGAACATTGCTTTACTATGAAGGCATCATCGAAGACGTTACTCAACGCAAGCAACGAGAAGAAGCTCTACAACGACAGGTTAAAGAACTAAGAATTGAGATTGACAAAACTAAGCAATCTCAAAAGGTTGCAGCAATTGTGGAAAGCGATTCCTTCCAGAACTTGAAAGAAAAGCTCAAAAGAATGAAGAAATCAAGGGAAGAAAGAGAGAAACAGTCCTCGAATAAGCTATGAAGTCTGGTAGATATACTTGACTGAGTTTTTCCCTCGCTGCTCTCTAAGCTAGGGAGTTTTGCCTCTGACTTATAAAAACAAAAATCAGACTTTGATATGTGAAATAATTTTGTTGAATTCTTGGGTTAACTGATGAGCGGGGTAGCGCAAGCAAAAGATATCTTGACTTTCCAAACGCATCATTTCATTGGATAAGGGCAGTATCCCAGCCACCGTTTTCTGATAAGTCTCCTCGACCTTTTGCCGTAGCGCATTCAAATCGAATTCTGGCAATACCTTGTTCACTACCAGCACTATCTTAGGTACCTCCAAGTTTTCTGCGACTTCTAAAACTACAGCAGTACCCAGATAGTCTTGTTGATCGGGGCGCAGAATTAGGACTAGGGTATTGGAGATACCGACAGCGAGCAGAGTTTCTTCGTTGATACCGGGGTGAGTATCAATAAACAAATAGTCTAAATCCAGCAGGTCACCCAACTCGTAAAATCCTTCTTGGAGTAGCTCTACATCGTAGCCATCACTCAGGACTCTGGCAATATCTTCACTTTTCATGCTGGAAGGAATCAGATAGATGCTGCCATTATTCTCAGTTTTTTTCGCCGACGATTCCTTCAGAACTTGGCTAACATCATAGGCCGTGCTTTTCACATCAGTGCGACCCCAAAGATAGTCATTCAGTGTTTTTGAGATTTTTGTATCATCCAACCCAAAG